>USNZ01000051.1 GCA_900556255.1 uncultured Oscillospiraceae bacterium | reverse complement strand
GGGAGGGGAACCCCCCCGACATATCCCCCCCCCAACGGAAAAATCGCGCAATGGCAACCAACCCCCCGCTGCCAAACTCCTACGACAATCTTTGTATAAAATTTTTTCAGAAAATGCAAAAAAACTGTTTAATATTTCTTCAAAGTGTGGTAAAGTAGTATCAAACAGGTGGGAAGTGTTCAAAAAAACGAACAGCGAGCCCCCACCCATTAAATTACTACGCCGCGGCAACCCCGCCCGGCGCGAAAAGAGGTTTGACACGCAATGGACTACGCAAGCAAAGACATCCGCAACATTTTGGTGGCCGGTCACGCCGGCTGCGGCAAAACGACGCTGACCGAAGCACTGCTGAATATGAGTGGCGCGACCGAGCGCATGGGCCGTGTTGAGGACGGCACCACCGCCAGCGACTTTGACCCCGAAGAGATCCGCCGCAAGGCATCGCTGAACGCCAGCGTCATCCCCGTGGAATATCAGGGGGTCAAGTACAACCTGATCGACGCCCCCGGTCTGTTCGACTTTGAGACCGGCGAGGTTGAGGGCGTTACCGCCGCAGAAAGCGTTCTGATCTGTGTTTCCGGCCGTTCCGGCGTCACCGTCGGTGCCGAAAAAGCCTACCACCTGGCGCTGAAAAACAACAAAGCGCGGATGATCTTTGTCACCAAGACCGACCTGGAAAACGCCGACTACTTCAAGATTCTGGAGCAGATGAAAATCAAATTCGGCCCCAGCGTCTGCCCCTGTGTCGTGCCTGTCCGCCTGGACGACGGCACCGTGGCGTACATCAACCTGTTCAGCCAGAAGGCCTTCAAGTATGAGGGCGGCAAGCAGGTGCAGATCGAACTGCCCGACATCGGCCACCGCTTCGAGGGCCTGATCCAGGCCATGAGCGAGGCTATCGCCGAGACCGACGAAGCCCTGATGGAAAAATTCTTCGAGGGCGAGGCCTTCACGACCGAGGAGATCGTGCAGGGCATGGCCGCCGGTGTGCGCAGCGGTCAGATCACCCCCGTGTTCTGCGGCAGTGCCGTCAACGGACAGGCGCTGGATATGCTGCTGTACAACATGAACGTTCTGCTGCCCGGCGCCGACACCGCCGCCGCTGTGGGCGAGGATAAGGACGGCAACCCCGTGGAGATCACCGCCGACCCCGACGCCCCGCTGTGCGCCTACGTCTTTAAGACAGTGGCCGACCCGTTTGTGGGCAAGCTGAGCTTTATCAAGGTGCTGTCCGGCAAATTGACCACCACCGGCAACGCCATCAACAGCCGTACCGGCCAGCCCGAACGCCTGGGCAAGACGCTGACCGTCTGCGGCAAAAAGCAGACCGACACCGCCGCGATCCTGACCGGTGATATCGGCGCCGTGGCCAAGCTGACCACCGCCAAAACCGGCGATACCCTGTGTGACCCCGCCCGCGTGGTCAGCCTGCCTGCCCCCGTGTACCCCATTGCCGGGTACCGTATGGCGGTCAAGGTTGCCAAAAAGGGCGACGAGGGCAAGGTCTCCGGTGCGCTGACCCGCCTGATGGAGGAAGACCCCGCCATCACCTTTGAGGTCGACCCCGAAACCAAGCAGCAGGTCATCGGCGGCCTGGGCACCCAGCACCTGGAAGTGGCGCTGGCCAAGCTGAAGAATAAGTTCGGCGTGGAGATCACGCTGGAAGTGCCCCGCGTACCGTACCGCGAATCCATCCGCAAGAGCTGCAAGGCGCAGGGCCGCCACAAAAAGCAGACCGGCGGTCACGGCCAGTTCGGTGACGTGTGGATCCAGTTCGAGCCGGTACCCGGCGAGGGCGTGGAATTTGCCGAAAATGTTTTTGGCGGCAGTGTGCCGAAGAACTTCTTCCCCGCTGTCGAAAAGGGCGTGCGTCAGGCAGCCGAGCACGGCGTGCTGGCGGGCTACCCGATGGTCGGCCTGAAGGCCACCCTGCTGGACGGCAGCTACCACCCCGTAGACTCCAGCGAAATGGCGTTCGTTATGGCCGCCAAGCTGGCGTATAAGGCCGCCATTCCTGAGGCCGGCCCTGTTCTGCTGGAACCCATCGGTTCCCTGCAGGCCCATGTCCCCGCGGACAACACCGGCGACATCATGGGCGAGGTCACCAAGCGCCGCGGCCGCGTGTTGGGCATGAACCCCGACGAAGACGGTATGCAGGTGGTCGAGGCCGAAGTCCCCATGGCCGAAATGCAGGACTTCACGACCTTCCTGCGTCAGCTGACGCAGGGACGCGGCTGGTTCACCTTCACCTTTACCCGCTACGAGACCCTGCCCCAGATGCTGGAAAGCAAGGTCATTGAGCAGGCCAAGGCTTTGGGCAACTTTGCCGACGAAGAATAAATAAAGACAAACAGAACCTGCTCCCCGAGCCATCGGGGAGCAGGTTCTGTTTTTTTGGGGAGAGGGCGGAAAGCCTTCCCCCTGTGGGGGAAGGTGGCGCGCTTGCGCGCCGGATGAGGGGGAAATGCCCGGTAGGCACCCCCTCATCAGTCACCTGCGGTGACAGCTTCCCCCAAAGGGGGAAGCCATAGCGGACCCCAGTCTTACCGATACATCTTCACGTTCAGCATGCGGGTGGCGTTCAATACGGCCAGCACCATAACGCCCACGTCGGCAAATACGCCCCACCACATATTTGTGATGCCCAGCGCGGTCAGCACCAGACACAGCGCCTTGACGGCCAGCGCAAACACGATGTTCTGGTACACAATGTGCATACAACGGCGGGAGATCCGCATCGCAAGGCTGATTTTTGCGGGGTCGTCGTCCATCAGCACCACGTCGGCGGCTTCAATGGCGGCATCGCTGCCCAGGGCGCCCATGGCAATGCCGATGTCCGCCCGCATCAAAACGGGCGCATCGTTGATGCCGTCGCCCACAAAGGCCAGCTCTTTCTTTTCGGGCTTTTGCTGCAGCAGCGTTTCGACCCACTGCACCTTGTCGGCGGGCAGCAGCCCTGCATGTACCTCGTCCATGCCAAGGTCTGCCGCCACGGCCTGCGCCACGGCGGGGCTGTCGCCCGTCAGCATGACCGTGCGCACGCCCTGCGCCTGCAAGCCCTGCATGGCCGCCTTGGCGGTGGGCTTTTCCTCGTCGGAAATCAGGATCGAGCCGATGAACTGCCCCTGGCGCGCCACATACACGATGGTGCCCGCGCCGTCCGCGGCGGTGTAGGTGATGCCCTCGGCGTCCATCAGGCGGGCGTTGCCGGCCAGCACGGTCTTGCCGTCCACCAGCGTCTTTACGCCGTGGCCTGCCACCTCCTGCGCGTCGGCGGCGCGGCGGGCGTCAAGATCCGGCGCGGCCTCACGCAGACTCTTGCTGATGGGATGGCTCGAAAAACTCTCCGCCAGGGCGGCGGTTTCCAGCAGGTCAGCCTCGGTCACGCCGTCGGCGGGGTGGATCGCCGTGACCTTGAACACGCCTTGGGTCAGCGTACCCGTCTTGTCAAACACGGCGGTGGCAGTCTTGGACAGGGCCTCCAGATAGTTGCCGCCCTTGACCAAGATGCCCATGCGGGACGCGCCGCCGATGCCGCCGAAGAAGGTCAGCGGGATGGAGATGACCAGCGCACAGGGGCAGCTGATGACCAGGAAGGTCAGCGCGCGCATGATCCAGTCGGCCCAGTGGCCGACGAAAATCGGCGGCACAAAGGCCAGAACCAGCGCCGCCGCGCAGACGGCGGGGGTGTAGTAGCGGGCAAATTTGGTGATAAAGTTCTCGACAGGGGCTTTTTTCAGGCTGGAATTTTCCACCAGATCGAGGATTTTTGCCACGGTGGACTCGCCGTACAGCTTGCTTGTGGTGATGCGCAGCACGCCGTCGCTGTTGACGCAGCCGCTGATGACTTCATCGCCGGGGCGCACACTGCGCGGGCGGCTTTCGCCGGTCAGGGCGGCGGTGTTCAGGGTGCTTTCGCCCGAAAGCACGGTGCCGTCCAGCGGGATCTTCTCGCCGGGCTTGACCACAATGACCGAGCCGATGGCCACATCGTCGGGGTCGACCGTGCGGATGCTGCCGTCGGCGTCCTCCAGGTTGGCGCTGTCGGGGCGGATATCCATCAGCGCGCTGATGCTGCTGCGGCTCTTGCCCACGGCGTAGGACTGGAACAGTTCGCCGATTTGGTAAAACAGCATGACGGCCACGCCCTCGCCGTACTCGCCGCAGCCCATCGCGCCCACGGTGGCAACGGCCATCAGGAAATTCTCGTCAAACAGCTCGCCGCCCTTGATGCCCAGAAACGCCTTGCGCAGCACGTCGTGCCCGATGATGCAGTAGGGCACCAGCCACAAAATCAGCTGCACAAGGCGGGGCAGCGGCACAAAATGCAGCACGACCGCCAGCAGGGCAGAAAGTACAGCGGTGATAATAATGCGCTTTAACGTCTTTTTTTGCTTTTTGGTCATAGCGATTCCTCCGTAATGGGGTAAAAATTGCCCTGCGCGGGGCAGGGCGTAGGGGTTACAGCTCGATCTCGAAATCCGGTTCTACTTTTTTGGCGGTCTTGACGGCGGCCTTCAGCACCTCGTCAAAGGCGTCGTCGTCGGCCTCCAGCAGCATTTTCTGGGCCATAAAGCTGACGCTGGCGTTCTTGACACCGGGCAGCGCTTTGACGGCGGTTTCAATTTTGGCGGCGCAGTTGGCGCAGTCGACTTCGATCTTGAATTTCTTCTGCATGATAATTTCTCCTTATATTGTCGTTTTTTGCAAATTATTCTTCCACGTGTTCCATGCCCAGCTCAAGCATGCTGCGCACATGGTCGTCGTCCAGCGAGTAGAGCATGGCCTTGCCCTCGCGCCGGAATTTGACCAGCTTGCTGGTGCGGAGTACGCGCAGCTGGTGGCTGACCGCGCTTTGCGAAATGCCCACCGCGTTGGAAATGTCGTTGACGCATTTTTCGCTCTCGAACAGGGCGTACAGAATTTTAATGCGGGTCGAGTCGCCGAACACGCGGAACAGATCCGCCAGCTCGTACAGGACCTCGTCGTCGGGCAGCTCGTTTTGCAGGCAGTCAGCCTCGTCGAAGGGGGTGCCAAGGATAGTTTCGGGTTCTGCCATGGACAACATCCTTTCATATGCTTATCTGTTCATATGATACGTCAAAAAGGATGGATTGTCAAGAGAAATGGTAGGGAATTTTTTTGAAATATTGAATTCAGAGTTAAGAGTGCAGAGTTGAGAGTGAAGATTTGGTGTGCCGCCCGGCGGGCGGCACGTTTTATACGAAAAAAGCCTTCCCCTTGGGGGGAAGGTGGCGCGGGACGCGCCGGATGAGGGGGAAATGTCCGGCAGGCAGCCCCTCATCAGTCACCTTCGGTGACAGCTTCCCCCGAAGGGGGAAGCCATATATGCGGTTTACCCGGTAGGTTGGCGTTGCCGTTAGGTTGCGGGCGGGGCAATGCCCCGCCCCTACTGCGCAATGTTTTTTATTGCCCCGTAGGGCGGGGTGACCTCACCCCGCCGGGGAGTTTTGCAGCAATCGCAAGTTGCCCCCTCATCAGTCGGCTGCGCCGACAGCTTCCCCCAAAGGGGGAAGCCATAGCAACAAAAAAGCGCCTGTGTTCCTCGGAACACAGGCGCTTTGCGCAACGATATAGAACCAATCACCCCGGCAGGGTCACGCCGGAATCGGCAAGCATTTTTTGAAATTCCTCCTCCGCAAAGTCAAACACGACCTCGCGGATCATAGCCGGTTCATGTACCGCGATTTTCCACGGTTCGCCGGGAGCTTGCTGCAAAAACGAGATGCCTGCCACCGCATCCAGCTGTGCCACGCCCTCGTCCTGCCAAAAAGCGGGGGAGGGTGTCACATAATAGTGGTCCACCATACGGCCGTCGGCAAAGTCGTGCTCGATCACGGCAGGTACTTCGCCCTCGGCTTGGGTGGATTTGTATTGCAGATGCAGGTTGGTAAAATCAGCAGCAGTCATAGCTTTTCCTCAAAATCAGACGCGCAGGCTGGCACCCTCGCCCTCGTTGGAGCCTTCATCGAACTCGTAGTCGTTGCCGGGCAGGATGGCGTTCAGCAGGATGCCGGCGATGGCGGCGATGGCCAGACCGGACAGGTTGATGGTGACAGTGCCCACGGCAAAGCTGATGCCGCCCACAGAGTTGAAGCCCAGGGCGCTGACCAGAATGACCGCGGCAATGATCAGGTTGCGGGAGTTGGTGAAGTCCACCTTGTTTTCCACCACGTTGCGGACACCGATGGCGGAGATCATGCCGTACAGAACAAAGCTGATGCCGCCTACGATGCCGGTGGGAATGGTGTTGATGACGGCCTCAAACTTGGGGCTGAAGCTCAGCACAAGGGCAAACACGGCCGCAATGCGGATGACCAGCGGGTCGTAGATCTTGGTCAGGGCCAGAACGCCGGTGTTCTCGCCGTAGGTGGTGTTGGCAGGGCCGCCCAGCAGACCCGCCATGGCGGTGGCCAGACCGTCGCCCAGCAGGGTCTTGTTCAGGCCGGGGTCACGGATGTAGTTTTTGCCGGTGGTGGCGCTGATGGCGGCAATGTCGCCGATATGCTCCATCATGGTAGCCAGCGCGATAGGCACAATGGTGAACACGGCGCTGATGAACGTTTCGCTGCCGTCCATGGCAAACAGACCCATAGCATCCTTGTGCAGGGGCAGGCCGATCCAGGCGGCGGCGCCGATGGCCTCAAAGTCAACCGCACCGGTAACCAGCGCCACAGCGTAGGAAACCAGAACACCGATCAGGATGGGCAGGATCTTGACCATGCCCTTGCCCCAGATGTTGCAGACGATGACGGTAGCCAGCGCCACAAAGGCCAGCAGCCAGTTGCTCTGGCAGTTGTTGATGGCGCTGGGGGCCAGGATCAGGCCGATGGCAATGATGATGGGGCCGGTGACGACCGGGGGGAAGAACTTCATCATCTTGCGGATGCCGAACGCGGAGATCAGCGCGCTGAACAGCACATACACAAGGCCGGACAGTGCCACGGCCGCGCAGGCGTAGGGCAGATTTTCGGGGTTGGCACCGTTGTTGGAAACGATGGCAAAGCCGCCCAGGTAGGCAAAGCTGGAACCCAGGAATGCGGGAACCTTGCCCTTGCACAAAAAGTGGAACAGCAGCGTGCCCAGACCGGCGCACAGCAGGGTGGTGCTGACGCTCAGGCCGGTCAGCAGGGGAACGAGAACGGTTGCGCCGAACATGGCAAACATGTGCTGCGCACCCAGAATCAGCAGCTTGGGTGTGCCAAGCTGGCGGGCATCATAGATGCCGTTGGAAAAATCGACTTTGTTTTCCGCCATGATATCCTCCTTAGAAAACCGCAAAAAAAGAGGGGACTGCGTTTTTTGTTACAACAGCCTCCTTCGCTTCCACCGCTAAGTATACCGCGTTTCGACAAAAAAGGCAAGAGGGAAAACGCAGTTTGATGTTGAAAGGAAAACCCAAAAAAATGCGCCGCCATGGGCGGCGCACCAGACTGTCGATAAACCCAACGGAATGATTACGAATCTGTGGTAGGTTTGCAGTAGCCTGTTAAAATTAAAACTTCGCCTTTTTCGGCAGGTTTGTAGGGGACGCATATATGCGTCCCGTGCGGTTTACCCGTT
>USNZ01000050.1 GCA_900556255.1 uncultured Oscillospiraceae bacterium | reverse complement strand
TCACCACCAACGGATTTTGAGTCCGTCTCGTCTGCCAATTCCAACACACCGGCGTATGACGACTTATATATTATAAAGTCATCACCGTAAATTGTCAAGTGGATTTTTGCATTTTTCAAAAAGAAAATGCACAGATCAGCGGCTTTTGCTCAGCCGTTTTTTCGGTACACCAAAAAGCGGAATCCGATTTCCGTGGTCACGCTGTCACAGGCGGCCAGGCGCTCGGCACCGTCGGCGGGGGTGTTCCAGTAATAGGGCGTCATGGCAAAAAGTGCCTGCAGATCCGGGCCTTGCACCGTGATTTCGCTTTCGGTCTGCCTGGCATAGCAAAAGGAAAAGCCCCCGTACTCGATATCCCGAACCTCATTCTCATAGGGTGTCTTGTACAGTACCTGTTTCAGTCCGTACAGATGGCGCGCTGTGGGCACAGCATATACAAGATATCCGTCCGCTGCCAGCATGCGGCGGAACTCTGCCCCTGCAAAGGGCGAGAATATGTTCAAAATCACATCGGCCCAGCCGTCGCGCACGGGGGCGCAAAAACTGCCGCCCACGCAGAACGCAGCCTGCGGCACCAGCTTGGCGGCCAGACGCACAGCCTCCTTGGACAAATCGAAGCCTATCAGCTCGGTTTCGGGCAGAGCGCGCAGCAGGGCCGCGTCATAGCTTCCCTCGCCGCAGCCGGCATCCGCCACATGGCCGTGGGGCAGCGCGGCGCAAATTTCTGTCAGTGTCTGCATCAGCGGCGCATAGTACCCCGCCGATAAAAATGCGCGGCGGGCGCGTACCATTTCTTTGCCGTCGCCGGGGTCGGCAGCGTGCTTTTTTTGCAGCGGCAGCAGGTTTGCGTACCCTTCCTTGGAAAGATCAAAGCTGTGGGCGGCGGCGCAGCGCAGACTGCGCCCCACAAGCAGCAGCGGCTTTTGGCAGACCGGGCAGCGCAGGGCCGACGCTGTGGCGGGGGTCATGCGTTGTCAGCCGGGGATTCCGGCAATTTTGCGGCAAGCTCCGGCAGCGGCTCAGTTTGTTCCGGTTCCGGGGGAAGCGGTGCAGTGATACCGCCGTGGGCAGAGAGATACTCCTCAAAGTTGGTGAACTTCTGTTTCGGCGGGCGGCGGGAAATCAACTCCAGCCCGGCAGATTCCTGTTCGGCGTGGGGGCGGGGTGCGCGCGGCGGGCGGGCAGGCTGTGCCTTAGGGCCCGGTTGCGGACGCGCTGCCGGCTCACGTTTTGGCGGCTGTGCCGCGGTGTTGCGGGGGCGCTGTGGTTTGGGCGGCTGTGTCGGGGTTTCGGCACGGTTGGGCTGTCCCTGGGCGGGGCGGCGGCCGCGGGGCGGCTTGCCGCCCTGGGCGGGCTGCTGCGGGTTTTGCGGTTGGCGCGGTGCCTCGGTACGGGCGATTTCCCCCTCATGGCGGGGTTGCTGCGGGGTGCTTCCGTTGCCGCGTCTGCGGCGGCGACGATGCGGTGCACCGCCCGGAGTTTGTTGTGTTTTTTCCATGTCTACGTCCATTTCTTATTGTTCCGCAGTAAGGTCGCGGCATTCGTTATAGTAGCGTTTTTCTTCGGCATGGCCCATGCTGAAGGTCTTGCGGGGCAGCACACCGCCCAAAACCACGCCCTTGAACAAATCGGCCTTGGCAAAGTCCGGCAGCAAAATGGCCGTGGCGGGGTGCGCGGGGTCGGCGGCCAGGCTCAGGGCCGTGGTGGCACCGTGAATGTAATCCACCTTGCAGGCGGGGTGTTGGGGCAGCCAATCGGCCAAAAACGCCTCGATACTGCCCACAGTCAGCGGGGCGGGCGGGTTTTGCAGCGCCACACGGCTCTCCCCTGCCGCATCTGCCAGGCAAAGTGTCTGCTGTGCGGTGGGGGCTGCGGGTTTTTGCTGCTTGTCCCAGGCATCCAGATCGGCAAACAATTCCTTGGCCGTCACGCCGAACACCACACGGTGAATGGGTTCGATCTCAATGGCAGGGCTGTGTACATTGCAGACCTCCGCCAGGCACCAGCGGGCCGGATGGGTACGGCGCTGCTCCTCGGTCAGGCCGGGTTTCAGTTCCTCCCAGTAGGCTTTGGCGGTGGCCAGGCTGTGGTTGCCGTCCCCCACGGCCAGCACCATGGGGGTCTGCCCTTCGGCGGCGGGCCAGCGTTTGGCAAAGGCAGCAGGGTCTGCCAGGGCGGCCAGCGCGGCATCCACCTGTGCAATCAGTTCCGGCGTTTGCACGGCCCAGCCGCGCAGATGACCGCCGCACAGCATCAACTCACCGTCATACAAAAGCGGCAGGGTATCCTTGATGTCCCCGATCGGTTCGATCAAGGTGCCGTGTTCGTCGTCGGCCAGCATCATGACGTGGGGCGTTTCCAATTCGGCACCGCGGCGCACACGAAGCCGCGGCGGGATGCGTTCCACGACCGTTGCCTCACTGGGGCGGATGGCCGGTTTTGCGCCGGGGGTGGTCGGCATGGCTGTGCACACCGCCGGTGCCGACCAGACCCTGACGCACGGTACCGTCCATTTGGGTGCGCTCGACATACACATAGCCGTGTACGGCGCGGGTCAGAACATCCTTACGGTAGCTGCGCATGGCGGCGCGGATGCTTTGCAGGCGCGGCTCCTCCTGCGCAGTGCCAAGGTATGCCTCGGGCAGCACGATATGCAATGTGCTGGGCTTATCGGCGGTCAGCGCTTCTGCGCGCTGCCAGTAGTCCGGCTGGGAGGTAAACTGGTCCACGGCAATGCAGGCCCAGGTTTCCAACGGCACAGTTTCGGCAGGCAGCAGGATATCGGCGGCAGAAAAACACGGAAACGACATCATCAACACATCCCCTCTAAAAAACGGTTACAGCACGACGGCATGGCCGACCAGCGCATAGATGGCCAGCGACAGAATGCCGACGTAAATCAGGGAGCTGGGCAGCCCCTTAAAGATGGCGGGCACAGCCTTGTTGTTCAGACGGCGGCGGCCCTCACGCACAATAAAGACGATGAAGATATAGCCAAGCGCACTGCCCAAACCGAAAGCAATGCTCTGCAGCATGGTATAGTTCTGGTTGGCGCAAATCAGCAGCGTTCCCAGCACACCGGTGCTGCAGGTGGCCAGGCTGAGCTGCTCGCGGCAGGGCTCGGCGATTTTTTTTGGCAGCAGCAAAAGCAGCAGCCAGGTGATGCCCATAGCCGCCACGCCGCAGGTCAGATACACCAGCGGGCGCAGCGCAGACAGCGGCATCCAAGCGGGCAAAACCCCGCGCAGCCAGATAAAAATGACATTGTGAGCCAGCCACCCAAAGGGGGCCGACAGGGTCATGACCAGTGTCAGAGGCAGGGCAAAATTCCAAATCTGCGCCTTATAGTCAGGCACGAGCTTGAGCAGACGGGTAACGCCCAACGCGCGGGACAAAATGACGTTTTCGGCAAAAATTGCCAGCACCATATAGCTCAAAAATTGGAACACGCCGTGGCCCACGCTGCTCAAATCAATGCTTACGCTCGGCATACAGACGGCGCACCTCCTCATGCTTGTAGTTGTTGTACAGGTTTACAACGGCGCACCAGCACGCTGCCAGAACACCCAGCAGCACAAAGCCGCCGGCGGGCAGGGCTGCCATGGGCAGCAAGGTCCTGTGCAGAATCACATGGTAGAACACCGACCCCGTGGCCAAAAATTCGCGCAGGCAGCCTACCAGCAGCAGCGCCGCGCACATGCCCAGCGCATTGTTCCAGCCGTGGCGCAGCGCCGTGGAGACAGGCTCCAGCTCGGTAAATTCCATGCGCTTGACAATAGCCGGGTCGACCGTCAAGATCGGCAGGTAAATGCCCAGCATCGACATGTCGGCACCAAAAATGCGGTACAGTAATATATACGTGGGAATGTACAAAACCGCTGCCGTGTAGCAGTAAATAATAGGCCGCCAGCGGTTTTTGGTCTGGTGGCAGACAGCGACGGCGATGGGGCGGGTCAGTGTGACAAGGATCAGACAGGCCAAGCAAAGCATCAGGGCACGTCTGCCGTCCAGCGCGGCGCCGATGACAGGCGCCATCCCCAGCCCGCGCACCATAACGGGGTTGGACAGCCAGATATGGTCGCGGCGGATTTTTTCGTTCAGTTCAGCCTCGGCCTCCTGATAGCTGCGGGGTACGCGGGAGGACGAACGCGGTGCCGTCTTGGGCCGTTCGGGGGCAGGCTGCGCAGGAGTTGCTGCGGTCTGCGGCGGCTGTGGGGGTTCTGCCGCCGTCGGCGGCACGGGCTGTTCCGTTGTTTCTGCCTGCGGTTCGCCCTGCTGCAGCGGCTCCTGCTGCGGTTCGGGCTGCGGCGCAAAAGCCAATGTCGGCTCGGCATCGGTTGTTTCGGCGGGTTTTTCGGCAGGGCTTTCCGCCGGGGTTGGCGGCGTTTCAGTCGAGGCGGCCTCGCGGCGGCCCAACTCCATCCCCGCCCTGCGAGGCGTCGGAGTCTGCGGCGGTTCCGGCCGGGTCGGCGTCTGGTGCATCGCAAAAATAGCCTGCTCGATCTCGGCGCGGGAGGCACCTTGGTCGGCCATCTGCTGCGCCTTTTGCACCATTTCTTTTGTAATATGGGGTATGATCAGAGTTTCGGAACGATCCTCACCTTTGCGGCGGTCATTCCGTGTCGGATGATTGGGCAAGGCGCTTTTCCTCCTTTTTCATAAAGCGAATACGCTCGATACGGTGGCTGATCAGGTCGAGCCATTCGGGAATGGCGTCCACGATCAGCAAAGAAAAGCACATCGGCGTTTCATACGGGCTGAAACTGCGAAACACAAACACCGCCACACCCAAAATAATGCCGTAGACCACCTGGGCGTTTGTACGGCTGGGCATGGTAACGGGTTCACACGCTAGGAACAGGCCGCCGAACAGCGTTGTGCCGGAAAGCAGGATATACTTTTCCAGGTAGACGCGCTGGCGCACAAACTGCCACGGTGCGCTGAAAACCGGCAGCTCATTCAGCTGCGGGAGCAGCCACGGCAGACCCACGCACAGCACAAAAAACGGGATGAGCACACCCGGGCGCAGATGTCCGCGCGCAAGCAAAAACAGTCCACATGCCACAATGACCAGTGCGGCACAGGTGCCCATGCCGCCGGAAACGTTGCCGGTAAGCAGTTCCATGGTGCTGTCACTGGGCAGACCGCCGCCGCGCAGGGTGGCGCTCATGCCTTCGACGGTAGCATAGTCGTAGGCGGGCTTTAAGATGGGCAGTCTGGTGCCGGGCACGGGGTAAAGATACAGCTGTTCCGGCCAGGAAATACCCGCGACCGCCATGCCGACAGCCGCCGGGTGGAAGGGATAGTGTCCCTCGCCGCCGAAAGCCTCCTTGGCCAGCACCGATGCAATGACCGCCGCCACGACTACGGCATAGGACACCGTGGCGGGCATCATCAATACGATGAGCGCGGCAAAGCACTCACTGGACGGCTCATGGGAACGGTAGCCTTCCCCGTGCAGGGGGGCCAGCGCGCAGTCAAACAGATAGGCCGTAAGCAGACCTGCCAGCATCAGCAGCGCCGGGCGTATGCCGTAAAAATAGCACGCCATGCCGGTCAGCGGCACACTGCACCACAGCAGGTCGCTGTAAAATGAATAGTTTTCGCTGCGTTCCGGATACTTATGTTTGGCCATAAGATCGATTATCTCCTTACATTAGCTCTGATAGCTCAAATCGTGCAGGGTGCGGATCTCGGTTTCCGGATCCTTGGCTCGGAACAGGAAACTGCCTGCTACCAGCCAATCCACACCGGCTGCCGCGCACAGGGCACCCGTCTCGGTGTTGATGCCGCCGTCCACCTCCAGCAGGGTGTGCAGGCCGCGGCGGTCGCACTCCTTACGCAGGGCGGCGATGCGTTCGGGTGCGGCGGGCATAAAACTCTGGCCGCCAAAGCCGGGTTCCACGCTCATCACCAGCACAAGGTCCACCTTGTCCAGCCAGGCAAAGATTTCCTGCGGTGCGGTGCCGGGTTTGATGCTGATACCCACCTTGCAGCCCAGCGCACGGATGGCATCAATGGTCTGTCCTACCTTATCGGACACAGCCTCGTAGTGGAAGGTGATAAGATCCGCGCCGGCCTTGGCAAAATCCACGGCATAGCGGGCAGGTTCGCTGATCATCAGGTGTACATCGTAGTAAGCGTCGGGCAAAGCCTTCTTCAGGCAGGTCAGCACGGGGGCACCGTAGCTTATATTGGGCACAAAATGCCCATCCATTACATCAAAATGCAGAATATCGGCACCTGCGTTCAGCAGGCGGCGGCTGTCCTCGGCGAGGTTCGCCAGGTCGGCAGACAAAATGGAGGCGGCAACTTTACTCATGGGAAACTCCTGTTATATCTTTAATGCAAAATTGTATAGACATACAAATACAGTATACCCCATTTTACAGAAAAAGGCAACCCAAAATTGGGTTGCCTTGGCGGTTGCTTTATCGGTCCGGCTCACAGTCGAGAATCGAGGGGATGCTGTCCCAGCGGCTGTGCTCGGCATCGTAGCGTTCTTTCAGCCAGGCCACAGCGGCATCCAGACCCTGCTGATCGGCAGAAAATTCCTGCGTTTCTATTTTTTCTTCGGCCGTGTGCTCTATGCTCCAGGGGCCGGGCCAGACCTGCGCGCACAGGAAAGACAGCTTTTTCTTGCCTGTCTCATCGGCGGGATCGGGGCGCTTGCACGGTGTTATGACATACCGCATACCGCCCTCCGCCCCCGAATAGGGGTTGCCGTTGCGGAACCAATGATAAATGGGAAATGCGTTAAGCATACAGATTCTCCTAACAAAAAAGCGTACCGACCAATCTGTCAGTACGCTGTATGGAGCGGGATACGAGTCTCGAACTCGCCACCTACTGCTTGGGAAGCAGTCACTCTACCGGATGAGCTAATCCCGCATCAGTGACTGCAATTATACCGCAAAGCATCGGATTTGTCAATACTTTTTTAGCCGAGTGTCAGCTGTTCTGCCGTATCATCGGCGCGGATGATGGCGCCGGTCGCGGGCAGGGTGCGCACACGGTAACGGTGGGCATCGGTCAGTTCCAGCGTGTCGCCGGGGGTAATGCGGGTGATTTTGGCATTCTTTTTCAGCGTAACTACGTTGACACCGGCGGAATCACGGGTAGATTTTTCAGGGATCAGTGCCGTGGCTGCCAGCAGCAGGCGGTTGTTGGAGGTAAAGATGGCCAGCTCGGTTTCCTCGGGCAGGTAGCGCATAAAGGCCAGTTCGTCCTTGTCGCTGTAAGCCTTCAGCAGCTTGCGGCGGTTCTGCTTGGTCTCGTAGCTGGACAGCGGTACCTTGGCGCACTTGCCGCCCTTGAAGAAGAACAGCATCCAGCCCTTATAGTCGGGCGTGACCACCATATACAACGGCACCTCGCCCTCGTCCATGCCAAGGCTGGAGGCCACATAGTCGCCCAGCACGCTCGCCTTGCTATCGGCAAAGTCATAAGCGTGGGACTTGTAAACCTGATGGTGGTTTGTAAAGAACAGCAGCTCCACGCTGTTGGTGGCCTCGCAGGTGAACAGCACCTCGTCGCCGTCCTTGAGTTTTTGTTCGCCACTCATGCGCAGGCTCTGGGGGGTAATTTTCTTGAAGTACCCCTCACGCGTGAAGAAC
>USNZ01000049.1 GCA_900556255.1 uncultured Oscillospiraceae bacterium | reverse complement strand
ATGGGCGGCGCCGCGCCCGGCGCGGACTTCCCGGTTTTGAAGCAGAACAACGGTCTGCTGTTGCTCAGCAAGGCAGCCGCCGTCCTGCCCGAGCCTTCGGCCTGCATCCGCTGCGGCCGCTGCATCGAGGCATGCCCCATGGGTCTGGAGCCTGTGGCCATTGCCGAAGCGTTCAACAACAAAGATTTTGATGTCTTAAAGGCCCGCTGCGTAGATCTGTGCGTGGCCTGCGGCAGTTGCAGCTACGCCTGCCCCGCCAAGCGCCCCGTCAGCCAAACTATGACGCTGGCCAAGGGCTGGTACATGGGCGAGCTGCGGAAAGGGGGCAAATAACCCGTGGAAAACCTGATTGTAACCGCCTCGCCCCATATTCGGGACAAAGCCACCACCCGCAGCCTGATGGGCTATGTGGTCATTTCGCTGCTGCCCGCCGTGCTGGCATCGGCTCTGATTTTCGGTATGCGCGCGCTGGTGCTGGTGGTCGTTACCACCTTTGCCTGTGTATTCTTTGAGTACCTGTACGAGATGCTCCTGCACAAGCCCGTCACGGTCAAGGATCTGTCCGCCGTGGTCACGGGCATGATCCTTTCGCTGAATATGCCCGTGGGTATGCCGCTGTGGATCGCCATTGTCGGCGCATTTGTGGCCATCGTGGTCACAAAGCAGCTGTTCGGCGGCTTGGGCTATAACTTCGCCAACCCCGCGCTGGTAGGCCGTATCGTGCTGTTCCTGGGCTTTACCTCCCGCATGACCGCCTACGTCTACCCTGACATGAGCGTTGACGCGCTGGCTTCCGCCACGCCGCTGGCGCTGGGCAGCGAGCTGCGCAATGTCGACCTGCTGCATATGTTCCTGGGCTTCCACGGCGGTATGCTGGGTGAGGTCAGCGTGCTGGCCATTCTTGCCGGCTTTGCCATTCTGCTGGCCAGCGGCACCATCCACGCCACCATCCCCGTCAGCATCGTGGGCACCATGTATGTGCTCAGCGCCCTGTACACCGGCGACCCGTACCTGGCACTTTTGCAGTGCATGTCCGGCGGTCTTTTGTTCGGTGCCGTCTTTATGGCGACTGACTATGTAACCTGCCCGTTCACCACCAAGGGCAAGCTGTTCTACGGCATCTTTATCGGTCTGGTGACTTTCCTGATCCGCAACTTTGCCTCGATGAACGAGGGCATGAGCTTTGCCATTCTGCTGGGCAACCTGATGGTGCCCTGGTTCAACGCCTGGGGCCACCAGACCCCGCTGGGCTACAAAAAGCCCAAGAAAGTCAAGGAAGGGGGCGCTGCCTGATGGCCAACAATTCTTCTGCCGAGAAGCAGTCCGCTTCTAAAGAGTTGGTTTTCCCCGTTGTCGTGCTGGTTGTCATCTGCCTGGTGTGCAGTGCCATCCTGGCAGTGCTGAACAACATCACCGCCCCCATTATTGAGGCCAACACCCGCGCCGAGACCCTGGCCGCGTATGTGTCGGTGCTGCCGCAGGGCACCACCACCGATGAGCTGACCGAGCTGGAAAACCTGACCACCGCCAATGTGACCGGTGCCGTCAAGACCGCTGCCGGCGATGTTGCCGTCAAGGCAGCCGCCACCGGCTACTCCGGCAAGGATGTCACCGTCTACGTTGCCTTTGATGGCAACGGTGCGATCTCCGGCATCAGCATCGACGCCTCCACCCAGACCACGGGCATCGGCTCCAAGGTAGGGGAGGAGCGCTTCGCCTCCGGCTTTATGGGCTGGAACGGCGGCAAGGTGTCCGCGGGCAGCCCCGTGGACAGCGTCTCCGGCGCGACCTACTCCACCAATGCCGTGTACAACGCGGTCAATGCCGCAATCGACTGCTACAATAACGAAATCAAGGGGGGTATGTAACGATGGCGGAAAAACCGAGCAAATGGAAAGTATTTACCGCGGGCATCCTGCGTGAAAACCCCGTTCTGCGTCTGGTGCTGGGCTGCTGCTCTGCGCTGGCCGTTACCACCACCGTATCCGGCGCTGCCGGTATGGGCTTTGCCATGACCTTTGTGCTGGTATGCTCCAACATTGTTATCTCTGCCATGCGCAAGATCATCCCTGCCAAGGTGCACCTGCCGTGCTACATTGTCATCATCGCCACCTTCGTTACCGTGGTGCAGATGATTCTGCAGGCGTTCGTCCCCAGCCTGTACAAGAGCCTGGGCGTGTTCCTGGCGCTGATCGTCGTCAACTGCATCATCCTCGGCCGTGCCGAGATGTTCGCCTGCAAAAACACCGTTGTCGATTCCGCGCTGGACGGTCTCGGCATGGGTGTGGGCTATATCCTGACCATGGTGCTGATGTCCTCCATCCGTGAGATCATCGGCAACGGCACCTGGCTGGGCATCACGGTCATCCCCGAGGGCATCGACCGCATGACCGTCATGAACTCTGCCCCCGGCGGTTTCTTTGTGTTCGGCTGCCTGATGGCCGGCTGTGTCTGGCTGGAGCGCAAGCTGAACAAGCCCATTGAGCGCAAGACCTGCGGCGACCTTATGCTGGAGCAGATCGACGACGCCAAGCAGAATCAGAAAGAAGGTGCCCAGCAATGAATCCCGTAGCTACTTTTGCCACGATTTTCTTCAGCATGATTTTGGTCAACAACTACGTTCTGGTGCAGTTTTTGGGCATCTGCCCCTTCCTGGGCGTTTCCAAAAAGCTGGACTCCTCCGCCGGTATGGGTATGGCCGTCATCGCGGTCATGGTCATTGCCACGGCGGTGACCTTCCCGCTGCAAATTTTGCTGCTGGACGCCTTTGATCTCGGCTATCTGCAGACCATCGTCTTTATCCTGGTCATTGCCGTGCTCGTGCAGCTGATCGAGATCACTCTGAAAAAATACATTCCCGCCCTGTACCAGTCCCTGGGCGTATACCTGCCGCTGATCACCACCAACTGCTGCGTGCTGGGCGTCACCATTCTGGCCGTGCAGGACTACTCCTCCGTGGTCGAGCAGTACGGTTTCGGTCTTGCCTACGCCGAGGCGCTCGTCTGCGCCGCCGGTGCCGGTGTCGGTTTCCTCGTTGCCATGCTGCTGTTCTGCGGTGTGCGTCAGCGCGTTGAAAACGCCAACCCGCCGGAGAGCTTTAAGGGTCTGCCCATCACGCTGGTGTCCGCCGCCATTACCTCGCTGAGCTTTATGGGCTTCGGCGGTATGGTCGAAAACATCATCAACGCGATTTTCTAAGAAAGGGGAAACAAACGTATGAACCCGATTGTATTAGCTATCGTCGTACTGGTGGTGCTGGGTCTGGCCGGCGGCGTCATTCTGGTGCTGGCCTCCAAATTCATGGCCGTGTACGAGGATCCGCGCATTGCCCAGATCACCGAATGTCTGGCAGGTGCCAACTGCGGCGGCTGCGGCTATGCCGGCTGCGCCGACTATGCCAAGGCCATTGTCGAGGGCAAAGCCCCCACCTATAAGTGCGCCCCCGGCGGCGACAAGACCAACGACGCCATCAACCTGATCATGGGCAACGATACCGACGACCGCCCCAGCCTGCGCGCCACCGTTATCTGCAACGGCGGTGTCAACTGCGGCAAACGGTTTGACTATCAGGGCATCCAGACCTGCGCCGCCGCGGCTGCCGTGGCGGGCGGTCCCAGTGCCTGCGCCTTCGGCTGCCTGGGCCTGGGCGACTGCACCCGCGCCTGTAAGTTTGACGCCATCCATGTGGTAAACGGTGTTGCCGTGGTGGACCGCACCAAGTGCACCGGCTGCACCGCCTGCACCGTCGCCTGCCCGCGCCATATTATCCAGATGAAGCCCATCGCTTCCCAGCCCGCCGTCAAGTGCTCCAGCAAGGACAAAGGCCCTGTGGTCAACAAGGCCTGCCGTGTCGGCTGCATTGCCTGCGGCCTGTGTGTGCGCAACTGCCCCAACGAGGCCATCTTCCTCAAGGACAACGTTGCCGTGATCGACTACACCAAGTGCAACGGCTGCGGCACCTGCGTTTCCAAGTGCCCCAAGAAGGCCATCCAGTGGGTCGAAGGTTCGCCCCGCCCCGTGGATTCGGCCGTGCCGGAGCATAAGGTCCTGTAAGCAGGGCCTGTCCCAAACAAACCAAAAAGCACCGCGTCATCCTTTGCCTTAGCGGCGGGTACGGCGCGGTGCCTTTTCTGTTTTTATAAGGTTTCGTCCTGCGGGGGTGCCTTCAGCACGGCCACCACCCAGGCCATCAGCAGCGGGGCCGCCGCTGCCACAGGGAGTTCATAGCGGATAAATCTTGACAGCGGGCTGGCCAGGCAAACGCAGATGTTCACACCGATGGGCAAAAGCGGGATAAGCTCCTTCCACTTTTTTTTGCGCAGCAGCGACCAGCCGCACAAAAACGCCACCTGGGTGTAAAAGCCCGCCGTTGCCAGATACCGCAGCCCAGGCAGATTTTCTACCTTGGATATAAGCTCCTGATATCGCCCGCGCGCCGCCTCGGAGAACGCCGGTGTCAATTCCAGCCTCGGATCCGGCTCGATCTCATGGCCCAGCAGCTTGACATAGCCCCTGGCCGATGCCGAATAGTAGCCAAAGCATTTGTTCAGCGATGCCTGCACACAGCTGGCAGGGTAGCGCAGCAAAATCCTGAACCACAGCTGCTGAAATGCCCGTATCTCCTCCGGCGTGGTCGCACGGCGTATGCCCAGTATGGGATCCAGGTTGGTCGGGCTGTACGTTTCTGCCATCTTGTCGGCCTCGATGACCTCGTCGATGATGGCGTATTCCTCCGGCGTAATCCCGCCGGGATGCTCAATATAGCTGCGCATGACCTGCTGCACCTGGTTCAGATGCACCATGCCCGCCAGTTTCAGGGGCTGGTTTTCCGTGATGCGGCCGGCCGGCACACTCAGCACCTTGTGTGCCCCCGTGTAGATGACCAGCACCGACAGCAGCGAAACCACCAGATATTTCTTGGTAGCGCGCGGCATGGCCAACAGCAGCACGACCATGGTGGGAAACACCGCAAACGGCCCGTTCAGCCGCAGCAGGCAGGTCAGAATGTCCGTGACCGTCAGGCAGACCAGGTTGGCCCGACTCACGGTTTTGCCGCTGCGGATGCACCGCATCAGGCAGACCAGCCACAGCGTTGAAATGGCCGTATAGGGCACGTCCTTGCTGATCCACTGGGCAAACTGCCCCCACATGGGCACCACAGCAAAGAACAAAAGGCTCAGGGCATAGCCGGGCTTGCGGCCCTTGCCCCGCAGCATAGTGTAAATTTCCGCGCAGACCACCGCAAAGCTGACCGCCAGCAGCAGCGCCTGAAATACCGTGTACAAAAATGCGCCCAAACCGCGATTGCCGAAAAGATCCCCCAGGTTTACAAAAACCGCCATCATCAGGGTATGCAGCAGGTTGTCGTCAATGAACACCTCGTACCCGTAATAGCCCTTCAGCTGATACAGCGCATCGGTGCCAAAACTGCCCGGATAATTTATGACGATCCCCGGCAACCAGCAGATGCCCAGCACCAGCAGCGAAAACGCAAATACCTTTTTATAGGGCACAGGCGTTTCGGCGGTAAAGGGGCGCTCGCACCAGCGGTAGGCCGCCGCCAGCAGGGCATACCACAGCATAAATACGATCAGGAACTGCACCGTGCTCTGTACGGGGTTTTCAAACAGCCGGTTCCAGCTGTTTATGGCGGAATAGCTTTCCCCCATGACCTGCAGCAGCGCCACCGCAGCCACCATGACCGCTGTCAGGGGAAAGACCAGTTTTTTACATGCTTTCATAGAAAAACCTTCTCATTTTGATAAGAATACCGCCTTGATTATACCACATTTGCCCATCGCCTAGCAAGCCGTGGCAGGGGATAAGCGGGGCAATTTCTGCCGCACCGCGTTGGTTTTACAGAACCCCCAGCCCGGTCAGCAGCGTTTTGGCGCCAATCAAAATCAGCACCGCACCGCCTGCGCGCTCCGCCGGGGCGCGGTATTTGTCGCCGAACACCGCGCCCGCCTTGACGCCCACAGCGGACAGCCCGCAGGTGATAACGCCAATCAGACCCGCCGCCGGGGCAATGTGTACCTGCATGGCCGCAAAGCTGACGCCCACGGCAAAGGCATCAATGCTGGTGGCCACGGCCAGGGGCAGCATAGCCTTGGCAGAAAAGTCGTCGTCCAGCGTTTCGTCCCCGCCAAAGCTCTCCTTGATCATATTGCCGCCGATCAGCGCCAGCAGCACAAAGGCGATCCACGGTCCAAAGCGGGTCAGCAGCGAGGCAAAGCGGTCGCCCAAAAAGAAGCCCAGCAGCGGCATCAGCGCCTGAAACCCGCCGAACCACACGCCGCAAAGCAGCGCGTGTCTTGCGCTTACCCTGCGCACCGACAGCCCCTTGCAGACAGACACGGCAAAGGCATCCATCGAAAGCCCCACGGCAATTAAAATCAGATCCGGTAACGTCATCGTATTTCCTCCATCTTTTTGCGGGAGCACGGCAAATAAAAAAAGACCCATCTGCCCCAAATCGGAGCAGATAAGTCTCGTCAATTAAAGTTAAGCCAGGGTTTTATGCCGTATTACCTAAACCCATTATGTTGGCAGAACTGTGCGGCAAACCCGCACCGACTACTCCCTTATTGCCAAAAAAGCATACCATACTCTGAAAATAATGTCAATATGTTAGAAAACGCTAATCTGACAAAACATTTTTATGCACCCACTGTTTTTTTTCGGCAAAGTATGCTATACTGATTACATATAATGTGAAAAATAAGAAGGGAGCTCCCTATGCAGCAGGAAACCGTTATCGTTTTGGATTTCGGCGGCCAGTATAACCAGCTGATCGCCCGCCGCGTCCGCGAATGCAACGTGTATTGCGAAATCTATTCTTACCGCACCGACTTGGCCAAAATCAAGGCCAAGAACCCCAAGGGCATTATCTTTACCGGCGGCCCCAACAGTGCCTATCTGCCGGATTCTCCCACCATCGACCCCGACATTTACACCTGGGGTGTGCCCATTCTGGGCATCTGCTACGGCAGCCAGCTGATGATGCACACCCTCGGCGGCCACGTCTGCAAAGCCCCCGAGCGTGAATACGGCAAAACGCTGGTCGATCTGGACACCGAAAGCCCGCTGTTTGACACCCTGCCCGCCCAGAACATCTGCTGGATGAGCCACAACGACTACATCGAACAGGCTGCCCCCGGCTTTGAGATCATCGCCCATACCCCCAACTGCCCCGTTGCCGCCGTGCAGGACAAGGCCCGCGGCCTGTATGCCGTGCAGTTCCACCCCGAAGTACTGCACACCGACAACGGCACCCGCATTTTGCACAACTTTGTGTATAACATCTGCGGCTGCGTCGGCACCTGGAAGATGGATTCCTTTGTCGAGAATTCCGTCCTCGCCCTGCGCGAGAAGATCGGCGACGGCAAGGTGCTGTGCGCCCTGTCCGGCGGTGTCGACTCCAGCGTCTGCGCTGCCATGCTGGCCAAAGCCATCGGCAAGCAGCTGACCTGCGTGTTCGTTGATCACGGTCTGCTGCGCAAGAACGAGCGCGAGCAGGTCTGCGAGGTTTTTGGTGAAGGCGGTCAGTTTGACATCAACTTTGTCTGTGTCGATGCCCGTGACCGTTTCTATGCCAAGCTGGCGGGCGTGGACGCCCCCGAATCCAAGCGCAAGATCATCGGCGAGGAGTTCATCCGCGTCTTTGAGGAGGAGGCCAAA
>USNZ01000048.1 GCA_900556255.1 uncultured Oscillospiraceae bacterium | reverse complement strand
GCACCATCGCGCGGCTCTTCAAAAACTACCGCCCGTTCCTGTTCTTCGGCATCCTGGCGGCGATCCTGGCTGTGTTCGGCATCGGGTTTATGATCCCCGTGCTCAACGAGTATTTCCACACCGGCCTTGTGCCCCGCTTCCCGACCTTGATCGTCTGCTGCTTCGTGCTGGTGGCGGCGCTGCTGCTGTTCATCTCCGGCGTCATCCTTTCCAGCCAGCTGGCGAAAGATGCCCGCGACTTTGAGTTCCAGCTGCAAACTGTGCAGCATTGGCGCAGCAGCGCAAAAAAGGAGAATTGAAAATGCAGTATGATTATCTGATCGTCGGTGCCGGTCTGTTCGGCGCCGTCTTTGCCCACGAGGCCACCGCCGCCGGCAAAAAGTGCCTGGTCATCGATAAGCGCAGCCACATCGCCGGCAACATCTACACAGAGGATGTGGAGGGCATCGCCGTCCACCGCTACGGTGCGCACATCTTCCATACCAACAATAAAGAGGTGTGGGACTACGTCAACCGCTTTGCCACCTTCAACCGCTACACCAACTCCCCGGTGGCCAACTATAAGGGCCAACTGTACAACCTGCCCTTTAATATGAACACCTTCAACAAGATGTGGGGCGTCATCACCCCCGCCGAGGCCGAGGCCAAAATCAGCGAGCAGCGCGCCGCCCACTACACCGCCGAGCCGAAAAACCTGGAGGAACAGGCCATCAACCTGGTGGGTGTCGACATCTACGAAAAGCTCATCAAGGGCTACACCGAAAAGCAGTGGGGCCGCCCCTGCACCGAGCTGCCCGCTTTTATCATCCAGCGTTTGCCCGTGCGCCTGACCTTCGACAACAACTATTTCAACGCTCTGTACCAGGGCATCCCCACCAAGGGCTACACCGCCCTGGTCGCCGCCCTGCTGGACGGCATCGAGGTGCGCACCGACACCGATTATCTGGCCGGCAAAGCCGCGCTGGACGTTCTGGCTCAAAAGGTCATCTACACCGGCCCCATCGATGCCTACTTCGACTACAAGCTGGGCGCGCTGCAGTATCGCAGCGTCCGGTTTGAAACCGAAACGCTGGACTGCCCCAACTATCAGGGCAACGCAGTCATCAACTACACCGACGCCGAAACGCCCTACACCCGCATCATTGAGCATAAGCACTTTGTGTTCGCCTCCACCGAGCCGGGCACCCAAACCGTCATCAGTCGCGAATATTCTGCCGAATGGCAGCCCGGCGACGAGCCGTATTACCCCGTCAACGACGCCGCCAACGGCGCACTGTATGCCCGCTACAAGGCGCTGGCCGACGCCGAAAGCCGTGTGGTGTTCGGCGGCCGCCTGGGCGAGTACAAGTACTACGACATGGACAAGGTCATCGAATCCGCCCTGGCCCGTGCCGAAAAAGAGCTGCACTAATTCTTTTTTTGCCCCATTTGCCGCGATTTTTGCAAAATTTCCTCTTGCGCACGCGGGCCAACTATGCTATACTGTATCTTGCATGAAAATTTTAAGGAGTGCTACATCAATGAACTGGTATGAAATCGCTCTCGGCGTCGTTCTGATCGTCGTTTCCGTTTTGATCGTTGTCTTTACCCTGGCCCAGGAGCAGAAGGGCCGCGGCCTGTCCGGTGCCATCATGGGCGAAAGCTCTGCCATGGCTGCCGGCCGTCAGCGCGGTGTCGACGCCAAGCTGGCTAAGATCACCAAGATCTGCGGCATCGTATTCTTTGTGGTAACGCTGGTGGTCTGCGTCCTCAGCGCACGCCTGTAATCCGGCCGCACGGTATAACAAGAAAAGCCGACCCGTACCTGTACACACTGGTGTCAAGGCGGGTCGTTTTTTGTGGGAAAGTTTGCGGCTCCCCCCGCACAGGAAGGGCTTTATCGGACGATAAAGCGACGTAAATCAAAGGAGTAACTATGACACCCTTACAGAAAAACATTTTGAACGCCGTTAAGCGCCGCCCCATGACGCTGCGCGAACTGCAAAACAACCTGCAGGTGGACAATTCCCGCCTGCGCACCACCGTATCCGCCATGGTGGCCACCGGTGACCTGACCATCAAAAACGGCCAGTACGCCCCCGGCTTTGCCACCTTCAGCAACGAGGCCGCACCCAATGCCATTCCCTGCACACTGGTCAAGCTGGCCGCCCGCTTCGGCTTTGCCAGCCGTGACGACGGCACCGGCGACATCTTTATCCCCGGTCGTGCCCTGCACGGTGCCATACCGCAGGACAAGATTCTGGTCAAGCTGTTTGACCGCCCCCGCGTGGAAGGCTCGTCCGAGGGCGAGGTGCTGGAAGTCACCGTGCCCAACAACCGCTTTGCCGGTACCGTCTGCCTGTCTGACGACGGCCGCCTCTGCGTTGAACCGGACGGCTGCCGCGACGTCAAGTTCCTGCTGGCCAAGCAGGGGAGTGAGGGCATACATCTGGGCGACAAGGTCGGCTTTTTAATTACCCACCGCGGTGAGCGCCACAGCGACCACCGCGCCGCCGTGGTCGAAAAGTTCGGCTCGTCCGACTATGCGTCGGAATGTTCCAAGGCGATTCTGTACGGACGCAACGTCCGTCAGGAATTCCCTGAGGACGTGCTGGAGGAAGCCCACGCCTACGACAACGCTGTCATCGACCAGGCCGAGGCCGCCAAGCGGCTGGATCTGCGTGCCATCCCCATTTTCACCATCGACTCCGCCGAAACCAAGGATATCGACGACGCCATCAGCCTGCAAAAACTGGCCGACGGCTACGAGCTGGGCGTCCACATCGCCGACGTCAGCCACTATGTGCGCCCCGGCTCCGCCCTGGATACCGAAGCGTTTGAGCGCGCCACCAGCATTTACTACGCCGACAAGGTCATCCCCATGTTGCCCACCCAGCTGTCCAACGGCATCTGCTCGCTCAATCAGGGCGAGGAGCGTCTGGCGTTCTCCTGCCTGATGCGTCTGGACGAGCAGGGCAACATCAGCAGCTATAAGTTTGTCAAAACCGTGATCTGCAGCCGCGTCAAGGGCGTGTATAAAGAGATCAACGCCCTGCTCGCTCCCGAGGAGGGCGCCGACCTCAGCGAGTTGCAGGCGAAGTACGCCGCCGTGGCGGATCAGCTTCCCGTTATGGATGAGCTGTACCGCAAGCGTATGGAGCTGCGCAAAAAGCGCGGCGGTATGGATATCGAATCCACCGAGGCTAAGTTCATTATGGACGAAAACGGTCGCTGCATCGACATTGTCAAGCGCGAGCGCGGCATCTCCGAGTGCATGATCGAGGAGTTTATGCTGTTGGCCAACCAGTGCGCCGCCAACGCAGGCCGCACCAACAAGGTGCCCTTTGTCTACCGCGTACACGAGGCACCCGACGCCGAAAAGATGGAAAAGCTGTCCGCCACGCTGCTGGCGTGCGGCCTGAACGCCAAGTTCAAGAACCCCATCCCCACCCAGTTGGAGCTTGCCGCCCTGCTGGACGAAACGCGCGGCCAGCCCATCCAGATCCCCGTACACACGGGCATCTTGCGCAGTATGCAAAAAGCCCGTTACGCCCCGCAGCCCTTGGGGCATTACGGTCTGGTGCTGGCGGATTACGCCCACTTTACCAGCCCCATCCGCCGTTACCCCGACCTTGCCATCCACCGCATTTTAAGCGAGCTGCTGCTGGGGGCTTCTGCCAACCGGCTGAACGCCGATTTCGGCGAGTTTGCCCAGCGCGCCAGCGAGCAGTCCAGCAAGCAGGAGGTCGCCGCCGTGCGCATTGAGCGCGACGTCGAGGATCTGTACAAGGCCGAGTACATGCACAGCCGTCTGGGCGAGGTGTATATGGGCACCGTGGCAGGCATCACCCCGCGCGGCATCTTTGTGGAGCTGGAAAACACTGTCGAGGGCTTTGTCCCCGCCGCCCAGCTGTGCAAGGGCGAGCCGCAGGTCATTGACGGCGTCAGCATGCTGGACCCGCTGACGGGTCGCAGCTGGATGCTGGGCACCTCGATGAAGGTTCGCGTAGCCGGTGCCGACGTCGCACTGGGTCGCGTAGACTTCGAGTATATGGTGGAGTAAGCTTTACCGTTTTTCATACAGCACAACAGCCGGCAGGGGAAACCCTGCCGGCTGTTGTGCTTGTCATTTGGCGCAGACCCTCACCAAACGCAGAGAGATTCCCCGCCTCAGCAAACCCGACCCGGAAAAAGACATAAAAAGCAAAAGCTACATTCAAAACGAATTTGAATGTAGCTTTTAACATGGCGGAAAGAAAGGGATTCGAACCCTTGAGGGCTTTAGGGGCCCTACACGATTTCCAGTCGTGCGCCTTAGACCAGCTCAGCCATCTTTCCACATATTCACTTGCGCCGTCAACTGACTGCAAGGGATATTATAGCAAAGAGTGTGTCGAATGTCAAGCATATTTTTGAAAAAATTTCCCTGTATTTTTTATCCACTGGAATATTAAAATTTGTTCATATCTCTAAATTTTAACCGTCCCCTTGCAAACCATAAGGATCCGTGCTAAAACTAGAGTGTGTTTATAGAAGGAGATGGAAATATGTATACGATTTTTCGTGATTTAGCGATCATTATTCTCAGCGCCAAGTTCTTCGGCCTCGTGGCGCGCAAGCTTGCCGCACCGCAGGTCGTTGGCGAAATTCTGGCAGGTCTGCTCATCGGACCCTGTGTGCTCAACCTTGTGCAGGGCAGTGACGCGCTTTCCACCTTTGCCGAGATCGGCGTCGTGCTGTTGATGTTCACCACAGGCCTTGGCACCAATATTAAGGAACTGCTCAAGGCAGGCCCCATCGCCACCTTTATTGCCTGCGTGGGCGTGTTTGTTCCGCTGGTTGGCGGCACACTGCTGTACAGTGCCTTTTACGGTTTTGCCGCGGTCGGTTCGCCGGAGTTTTTCCGCGCACTGTTTATCGGTACCATCATGACAGCCACCAGTGTATCCATCACGGTGGCGACCCTGCAGGAGTTGGGACACCTCAAGAGCTTCCTCGGCACCACCATCGTCAGCGCGGCGGTCATTGACGACGTCATCGGCATCATCGTGCTGACCTGCGTTATCGGCGCCAGCTCGGGTGAAGGCTCCAGCCTTGGCGGTGTGCTGCTGGACACGGTGCTGTTCTTCCTGGTCGCCATCGGCATCGGCTTTGTCATCCACCACGCCATGAAATGGCTGGACGCCCGCAACCCGCACACCCAGCGCATCACCATCGTCAGCCTGGCGTTCTGCTTTGCCATGGCCTACCTGGCTGAGCAGTATTTCGGCATTGCCGACATCACAGGTGCCTACATTGCCGGCATCGTGCTTTGCACCATGTCCGACGCCCCCTATGTTGAGCGCCGCGTTGACATCAGCAACTACGTCATCTTTGCCCCTGTGTTCTTTGCCAGCATCGGCCTGAAAACCGATATCAGCGGCCTGACCCCGGAAATCCTGCTGTTCAGCGTCTGCTTTGTGCTGGTCGCGCTGGTGACCAAGATCATCGGCTGCGGCGTGGCAGCCAAGCTCTGCCGCTTCAAGTGGGGCGATGCTCTCAAGGTCGGCGTGGGTATGATGACCCGCGGCGAGGTCGCCCTGATCGTGGCCAAAAAGGGCTTGGAGGTCGGCGTAGTGGATTCGGTCTACTTCACTGCCGTCATTCTGCTGATCGTGGTTTCCAGCGTTGCCACCCCGCTTGTCTTAAAGATGCTGTTCGCCAAAATGCCGCCGGTACCGCATCCCAGCCAAGTCAAGTAAAACACAAAAGCGACTGCCAAAAGGCAGCCGCTTTTCTTTTATAATAGGCAGGGAATTACAGCACCACGTCACCGTGGGTCACAAAGCCGCCCAACTCCTGCGCGTTGGACAAGCCCATTGCAAACGCCTTGCTGCGCATCGCGGCGTAAAACTCTGCCTGCGTGGCATTGATGTAAGGCGCCAAGAAGAATGTGCCGATTCCCATCGTGAGCCCGCACAGCAGATACCAGCCGATAAAGCTGAGCATCAGCACAAAGTAGTTCCACTTTTCGCCCTCCATAATCGCCTTGCTCAGCTCCATGGCGCGGTGGGTGGTCATATAGGGGTTTTCTGCCAGCAGGAAAGGTACCAGCGTGTAGCAGTAGCTCCAATAGATGCCCGGTATCACCAGCAGGCAGCCCAGTGCGATTTTCAGCTGGGTCAAAAAGCCGACCTTAACGACATTCAGATACGGGGTGCGGAAAATGCTTGTCACCGTGCCGAAAGGGGCAAGGGCCTGGCGGCTTTCCATAAAATAGCGGGCAAGACCCACGTTCAGCGGTCCAAGCACAAAAATCTGCCACACGCAGCTCAGCACAAACACCAGCAGCGCAATGCTCAGAATCAGCGCCAGCGTTTCGTCCGGCATACCGTACATAAAGCTGTAATCGTACCCGCCTCGGACAGTGTCCACATTATTTTTTACGGTAAATACCCCGCCCGAAACCAAACTTACCAGCAGGCACACCCAGAACCCGCGCCAGTACCGCCCGCTTAACGCGCTGCGGGCATTGGTTTTCAGCAGTTGTCTTGTCCACATAGATATCCCTCCGTTTTCAGCAAGAATTTTGCTGTTTTTCTTTATTATAACAGATTCCCGCAAAATGTAAAGTTTATTTTTGTATAATCAACGTTTCTTCGTCAAATACAGCAGCACAGAATTTTTTGTATTTTTTTGTAAAAAACGCTTGACTTTTTGGTGCAATCGGGCTATAATAAAACACGTCGTCAGGGTAAGCCCTGCGGCAAACAGAATATGCGGATGTGGCGGAACTGGCAGACGCGCTAGATTCAGGTTCTAGTTCCCTTAAAAGAGTGTGGGTTCAAATCCCTTCATCCGCACCAAAGAAAAGCTCCAAGCTCAGGCTTGGAGCTTTTTCTTTGGTTTTGCGGTGAAGAGGATTTGAACAGGGCGGCGCACCGCAGTGCGCAGCCAAAGCCCCGGTGGGGCTTTGGTTAGCCCGCGGGAAAATCCCTTCATCCGCACCACAGCTCAAAGCCTTTGTTTATGTGGCTTTGAGCGTTTTTCTTTGCCTGAAATTTCAACTGAAATTACTTGTCACAGGCCAAAAAACGGGCGCGCAACATAAAGCTGCACGCCTGCCGAGTATGCTATATTTACAATAAAAAAATACTGATATGGCGTAGGGTTAACCCTCCGCCATACTTTCCCAATTCGGGAAATACCATATTTCGGCGTGCCTGTCGGTTATATCTCCGCTTTCATCGTAATAATCGATATGCATGCGGAATTCTCCGTTAAGCGTTATGTGAATATCAAGCTTTCCGTTTTTTTCGTATATAACGATCTCATCCACCAACATCCTGAGATGCGTATCGCTTATCGCACCGTCTGCTATAATACCGTCAAGCAGCTCTACGCTTTTCTTCATTTGCTTTTTGCGTTCCTTTACGGTGGTTTCAATATCCTTCATCTGAACAAAATCATAAACGGAATTACTGATTTCCGCATTCCCGGATCATCCGTTCCAACTCTTTGGCAGCCACACTAAGCGGCTGTCCTTTTCTTTTTATTATAACAATACTCCGTTTCGGAATTTTTTCTTCAAGTTTAATGCGGCATATGCCGTCACCCTCTCTTAAAAATTCCTCAGGAACAAAACCTATACCCAGATCGGCCTCAACCATGGGAAGAATTTGATCGGCGGTGAATGCCTCAATGTCAGGCTTGTACGGAAGACCGTGCGCGGT
>USNZ01000047.1 GCA_900556255.1 uncultured Oscillospiraceae bacterium | reverse complement strand
ACGAACCCCTTCTTTGCGCGTGTCAGGTTTCACAACACACTAAAACGGGCAGGGTGCATAACCCTGCCCGTCGTTGTTTTGCAAGGAAAAACGCCCTTGCGGGCCGCTACGCCCGGCCGTAATATTGCGGTACGCCGCCCGGCAAGAGGAGGGTGACCAGCGGAATCTCCCCCGTGTAGGTCAGCGTTTCTATCTTGCTGTCCAAAATCAGGTCCATCGTCAGGGTCAGCTCGATTTGCGCTGTGTAGCGGGTCGACTCGGTGCTTTCGCGCAGCTGTGCCTGTGCGTAGCCGCGCGGCTGCAGCGAAAACCGCCACCCCGGTCCGCAGTCGCTCAGCAAAGTGTCGCTGGTCAGGGTGCCGAAAGGGACCGTGTAGGTGATGGGGCCGCTGTCGGCCAGATAGCGCTGTGCAGCGTCCACACACTCCACGCACAGGGCATTGACGGCGGCGGTGTCCAACTGCCAGCTCTCCCCTGCTGCGGCAAACAGGTTTTGGGGCTGTACGGTGCGGGCAGCGGCGGCCACGGCCTCGGCGGCGGTGCGACGGGCTTCGTACTCGGCCAGCTTGTGCAGCGTGGGCTTGATGCGGGTGTTGACATAGCGGTCAAACTGCCACAGCCCGCCGAGCAGCGCTAACGGCAGCAGCAGCGGCAGCGCAGCGCGCCGCCAACCTTTGCTAGCCCTGCGCCGCATACGCCCCACCCCCTGCCGACATTGTATGCCGCAGAGGGATTTTTTGACAAAAGAAAAAGACCGCAAACTTACAGTTGCGGTCTTGTGGTGGAGAATACCGGGATCGAACCGGTGACCTCTTGCATGCCATGCAAGCGCTCTCCCAGCTGAGCTAATCCCCCAGACTGTCGCTTCGCTTTGTTCCGGCGACAGTTGGTATTATAGCAAACGGGAGAGGCTTTGTCAACACTTTTTCAGAAAAAAGTTGTTGAATTTCCGGCTTTTACTCTGCGTCCTCGCAGAAGGCTTTGAAGGTCAGGTAGGCCATGTAGACGTCAGCCTTGGAAACGACCTCGAACGGGGCGTGCATGGACAGTACGGGCACACCGATATCAATGGTGTCGATATCCTGGTTGGCCACATACTTGGCAACGGTGCCGCCGCCGCCCAGATCCAGCTTGCCCATCTCGCCGATCTGCCAGACGATGTTGTTCTTGTCCATCAGGCGGGTCAGGTAGCTGACGGTCTCGGCGCTGGCATCGCTGGTGCCGCCCTTGCCGCGGGAACCGGTGTACTTGTACACGGCCACACCGCGGCCGGCGTAGGTGCCGTTGTCCGGCTCAAAGGCATCGGCAAAGGTCGGGTCGTAGGCGGCGGTGACATCGGCAGACAGGCACTTGGCAGCCTTGCAGGCGGTGATGTAGTCGGCACCCTGCCCGGCGCAGAGCTGCTGCAGGAAGTGGAAGGTGTACATGCTGTTCAGGCCGGTGACACCGTCGGAGCCGGTCTCCTCTTTATCGGTCAGCACGCAGATGGTAGTGTAGGCCGGGGCGGCGATGCCGATCTCGGCCATCAGGGCCGGGTAAGCGTCGACGCGGTCATCGTGGCCGTAGGCACCGATCATAGCGCGGTCCAGGCCGATGTCGCGGGCCTTATGGGCGGGCACGACCTCGATCTCGGCGCGGGTGAAGTCACGCTCGGTGATGCCGTAGGCTTCGTTAAGCATGGCCAGCACGTTCAGCTTGACGCGCTTTTCGGTATCCTTGTCGGCAATGGGGGTGGAGGCGATCAGGACGTTCAGCTCCTCGGCCGTGATGCCATCGGCCAGGGTTTTGGCGTTCTGCTTGGCGCCCAGGTGAGGCAGCAGGTCGGTGATGCAGAATACGGGGTCGTCGTCCTTCTCACCGATGCAGACATCCACCTGGCTGCCGTCGGCGCGGAAAATCACGCCGTGCAGGGCCAGCGGGATGGTGGGCCACTGGTACTTGCGGATGCCGCCGTAGTAGTGGGTGCGCAGGTAGCCGAAGTCCTCCTTCTCGAACACAGGCACGGGGCGCAGGTCAAGGCGGGGGGAGTCGATATGGGCAATGTTCAGGTGGAAGCCTTCCTCCAGGCTCTTGGTGCCGATGGTGGCAGCCAGCACGCACTTGGCGCGGTTGATGGCGTAGACCTTATCGCCGGGGTTCAGCTTTTCACCGGCCGCAAAGGGACGGTAGCCGGCGTCCAGCAGCAGCTTTTCGGCGGCCTTGGTGGCCTCGCGCTCGGTTTTGCCGGCGTCCAAAAATGCCTTGTAGCCCTCGCAGAAATCCTGCGCGGCGGCAAGGTAATCGGGGGCGAGGTCGGCTACACTCTCGTTTTTATAGAGCAGTGCCTTGAGTTCTTCGGTAGTTTTCATAGGGGAGGTTCCTTTCTTCTTCTTACATCCGCGATGCCGCAAAAGACGCAGCATCGCTGTTTATTGATCAGAGTAAATCTCTTGATACCGTTGATAGCCGGTGGTGATTTTATGCACATACCGCCGCATCTGCGGGTAAGGGTAGTGCGTAAGGGTTTGCCCGTCGGGCGAGCAGGCGGGGTCTGCCAGCAGGCCGTCCACCGTGCCCACGCCGCTGTGGTAGGCGGCGGCTGCGGTAGCCAGGTGGTTGTCGTACCGCAGCAGGCAGTACGCCACAAAATAGCTGCCAAAGCGAATGTTGGTTTCGGGGTCGAACAGATCGTCGAAGGTCAGATCCTCGTCGGGGGCAACCTTTGTTTTGATCCAGTCAAAGGTGACCTCGGTGATCTGCATCAGCCCCCTGGCCCCCGCATCGGACTGTGCGGCGGGGTTGAAATTGCTTTCGGTTCGGATAAAAGAGTATAAAATCAGCGGGTCTATGTCATATTTTTCGGCGTAGTAGGTAACGTATTCGGTGTAGCGGCAGGGGTATTCGGCGCGGGCAATTTGGGTGCGAAAGACCGACATCAGCAAAATACCGAGGGCGGCCAGCACCGCCAGCGCGGTAAAAACCGTATGCCGGACACGATGCTTTTGTTGTCGGTGGGTCATAGGCCTCCTTCCCTCAGCTGCCGTAAAAAGCAGCCGATCTTGTCCTTAAGCTGTGCCTCGGAACCGTCGTTGACGACCTCCCAGCGGGCGGCCGCGCGCAGCGTTTCCAAGGGGGTCTGCGCGTCCAGACGGCGGCGCGCCATTTCGGGCGCAATGCCGTCCCGCGCGCAGATGCGGGCAACGCTTATCTCATAGGGTACGGTAATCAGCAAAATGCCGTCGCAGCGGCGCTCAAAAGGCGTTCCCACAATGACCGCACCGTCCACAAAGGCAAAGTCGGCCCCGGCGGATTCGGCGGCCAGCAGGCGCTGCTCGATGCGGGCTAAAATTTCCGGCTGGGTCACGGCGGTCAGGGCGCGGGTGCCCGCAGGCGTGGCAAAGGCACGGTCGGCCAGCAGGCGGCGGCGCAGCTGCCCTGCCTCGTCCAGAATATCCGCCCCGAACCTTTCCTGCAAGGCGGTCAGGCAGGGCGAGCCGGGCAGCAGGACCTCGCGTGCGATGAGATCTGCGTCAATACAAGGATACCCCTGTGCGGCCAAAAATTTTGTCGCACTGGATTTTCCGCAGCCCGAACGCCCGGTAATACCGATAATTTTCATACATCCTCCACACGGAAGGCCGCGGCGCGGATCAGGCGATTGTACACCGCCATTGAGACGCCGTCCTGCTCGGGGCAGCGGGCATACACGATGCGCGCGCCCTGCTTGTCCAGCTCGCGCAGGGCGGAGAACAGGTGGTGTGCCTGGGTGGCGCCGTCGTGGTTTTTGCCGTATTCGATGTACGGCACGGGCAGCGTTTCGCCCTCGCCGTCAAAGCAGAGCGCCCAGACGCCCGGCTCGGCATGGGCGCGGACATAGGCGGTGTAGGCATCCAGACTGCCGCGCAAAATCGTGACCTGCGCCTTGGGGGCGTAGTGCTTATATTTCATGCCGGGGCTGCGGGCAATCTCGCCGTCCTTGAGCTTTTCGAGGATGGCAGGGCTTACGATGACTTCCTCACCCAGGACGCTCTCCAGCTGCTCCTTGGTGATGTAGCCGGGGCGCAGCAGCATCGGCTTCTCCCCCACCACCGAGAGGACGGTGGACTCGACACCGACGGCACTCTCGCCGCCGTCAAGGATCAGCGGCAGGCGGCCGTCCATATCGGCCAGCGTGTCGGCGGCGTTGGTGGGGCTGGGCTTGCCGGACAGGTTGGCGCTGGGCGCGGCAAACGCCACCCCGCTTTGGCGGATGACCGCCTGCACCACTGGGTGGGACGGCATACGCACACCCACGGTATCCAGCCCGGCACAGGTGACGGGGCTGACCTCGCTGCCCTTGGGCATGACCATCGTCAGGGGGCCGGGCCAGAAGGCGGCGGCCAGCTTTCTGGCCCGTGCGGGCACCTCGGACACGATGCCGTCCAGCATCTCCATGCCGCAGATGTGTACGATGAGGGGGTTATCCTGGGGGCGGCCCTTCGCCTCAAAAATTTTTTTCACAGCCGCACCGTTGCGGGCGTCGGCGGCAATGCCGTAGACCGTCTCGGTGGGCAGGGCAACCAGCTCCCCCTTTTGCAAAAGCTCGGCAGCCAGCGCTACCGACGCTTCATTGACAGGCAAAACTTGCGTTTTCATTGTGTATCCTCGTGATTCTGTTTTAATTTTTCTTCCCGATCGGCTAAAATCAGCGGCTCGATGACGCGGTCCAGGTCGCCGTCCAGTACGCCTTGCAGGTTGCGCAGCGTCAGGCCGATGCGATGGTCGGTGACGCGGTCCTGCGGGAAATTGTAGGTGCGTATCTTTTCACTGCGGTCGCCGCTGCCGACCTGACTTTGGCGCTGGGCGTTGTAGGCCTCGTCGTAGGCGTCCTGCTTTTGCTGCAGCAGGCGGCTGCGCAGGACTTTCAGGGCGCGTTCCTTGTTTTCGCGCTGGCTGCGCTGGTCCTGACATTCCACCACCGTGCCCGTGGGCAGGTGGGTGACGCGGATGGCGGAGGAAGTCTTGTTGATGTGCTGACCGCCCGCGCCGGAGGAACGGAAAGTGTCGATGCGCAGATCCTTGGCGTTCAGTTCAAACTCCACTTCCTCCGCCTCGGGCATAACGGCGACCGTCACGGTCGAGGTATGGATGCGCCCTTGGGTCTCGGTTTCGGGCACGCGCTGCACGCGGTGGACGCCGCTTTCAAATTTTAAGCGGCTGTATACGCTGTCCCCTTCCACCGAAAAAACGATCTCCTTGGTGCCGCCCAGTTCGGTGGTATTCTCGCTGACGGTTTCGCACTGCCAGCCCTGTTTGGCGGCGTACATCGTGTACATGCGCCACAGGCTGTGGGCAAACAGGGCGGCTTCCTCGCCGCCCGCGCCGGCGCGAATCTCCAAAATGACGCTTTTTTCGTCATCGGCGTCCTTGGGTAAAAGCAGCAGCTTGAGATTCTCTCGGCTTTGCGCCAGATTGTGGGCAATTTCGCAAAGCTCCTGCTGTACCATAGCGGTAAACGCCGGGTCAGCCTCCTGCTGCAGCAGCTGCTGCGCCTCCTGCTGTTCCCGTTCCAAGCGGCAGCAGCGGCGGTATTCTTCGATCAAGGGGGTAAGTTCCTTGTAGTCGCGCATCATCTGCGCGTAGGCGTTGGCGTCGGCCGCGGCTTCGGGGGTGGACATTTTGTAGGCCAGCTCCTCGTAGCGGCGCTCGACGTCGTGCAGATCCTGTATGGGCATAGCTTCTCCTTGCAGTAACGGTTTTGGGGGCGAATACGGCAAGGCGCGCTACTGCTTGGTGTCGCGCAGAATTTTTTTGATATTGCGCTCGATCTTGGCGCGGGGCAGCATGATTTCATGCCCGCAGCCCCGGCAGCGGATCTTGAAATCCATGCCGACGCGCAGTACATCAAACTGGTTGGCCCCGCAGGGATGCGGTTTTTTGGTTTGCAGGATATCCCCTACCTGAACGTCCATGATGCAGCCGCCTTTCTGAACAGATATACATGTTCTATTATAGTACGTTTTGTGCTGATTTGCAAACCCTGTGCATAAAAGTTATCAACCGCTTTTGCGGAAAACAAATGAGAAGTGAGGAACCGAAAATGCTGGAATATCGTGCTGAAGGTCTTTGCCGCAACGCCAACACCCTGACACCCGAAGAATGGGAGCGCTGCATCGCCGCCGGGGAGGTGCTGCAAAGCACCGCCCTTGCCTATGACACCGACCGCTGCCTGCGGTTTGAAATTGCCGGGCACCGTGCGCGGATGCCCTTTGCCGAGTGCGTGGACACCGCCCCCGGCGAGGAGATCAAGGACATTGCCGTGCTGACCCGCGTGGGCCGCCCCACCTGTTTTATCGTGACGGGCAGCCAACGGGACGAAAACGGCGAGGAAATTTACCTGCTGTCCCGCGCAGAGGCCCAGCGGCAGTGCAAGCGGCAGTATCTGGACACCTTGGAGGCCGGCAGTGTGCTGCCCTGCACCGTGACGCATATTGAGGGGTTCGGTGCGTTTTGTGATATCGGCTGCGGCATCGCGGCGCTTCTGCCCATCGACTGCCTGTCGGTGTCGCGCATTTCCTCCCCCGCCGACCGTGTGCGCGTGGGGCAGCAGCTTTTGTGCGCCATCAAAAACCGCGACGCACAAGGGCGCATCGTGCTGACCCTGCGCGAGCTGCTGGGAACCTGGAGCGAGAACGCCGCCTGCTTTGCCCCCGGCGAGACGGTGGTGGGCATTGTGCGAAGTGTGGAGGAGTACGGCGTGTTTATTGAGATTGCGCCCAACCTGGCCGGGCTGGCTGAGGCTGACCCTACCCTGACGCCGGGCCAGACCGTGAGCGTGTACATCAAAAATATCCTGCCCGACAAGATGAAGATCAAGCTGGTGGTGGTCAACAAAAACCTGGGACAGCCCCTGCGGTTTGAGCCGCACTATTTTGTGACGCGCGGGCGGATCAAAAAATGGATCTACTCGACCCCGCAAAGCCGCAAGCAGATCGAAACGGTATTCTGAGACAACGAAAGCACTTGCAAGGCGCAAAAGCAGTGTGTATAATAGAAGAAAACGACTTTGTAAGGCAAGGATGTGACATACTTGGCAGAAGCATTTACCGCGGGGGTCAAGCCCGGCGGACTTACCGACAATTTGCAGATACGCATTTTGCTGTGCTATATGATCAAGACGGCAGGGCCCATTACGCGGGAAACGCTGCAGGGCGCGCTTTTGCAGGAGCAGCTGGTCAACTATTTTGAATTTGCCGATGCGTTGGCCGACGTGGAAAAGCAGCAGCTGGTCCTGCACGAAGCCGAAAACGACAGCTACACCGTGACCGACAAGGGCTTTACGGTGGCGACCACGCTGGCACAGGATCTGCCCCGCACGGTGCGGGAAAGCGCGATCCGCGGCGTTCTGCAGATCCAGAGCTGGCGGCACAAGGCAGCGATGAACCGCGCCGAGGTGCAGGAAAACGCCGACGGCTATGCGGTGGTGTGCACGATCGGAGAGGACGGCCGTGATGTGTTCCGCCTGGAATTGGCCATGCCCGACAAGCTGGTGGCCGAGATGGTCAAGAACAACTTTATTGCACACGGCAATGTTTTGTACAATAAGGTGATGGATATCCTTTCCCAGCCGGGCGACGAGCAGGACCGCCCCCCGGCAGCGCTGTTATAAACAACAAAGCGGTGTACCCCGTCAGGGGTACACCGCTTGAGCGTGTCGGGAAACCCGACACGCTCAAAGAAGGGGTTCGTCGCGGTGTGG
>USNZ01000046.1 GCA_900556255.1 uncultured Oscillospiraceae bacterium | reverse complement strand
GGGAAGCTGTCACCGCAGGTGACTGATGAGGGGGCAACTGCCGGACATTTCCCCCTCATCCGGCGCGTTCCGCGCCACCTTCCCCCAAAAGGGGAAGGCTTTTTCGGCGGGGTGGGTCACCCCGCCCTACATTGCTTAACTTTGCGCAGGCGCAACGCCCTGCCTTTCGTCAATACAGAAAATTTTTCGTTTCTTATGCCCTGCATATTGTTTACATTGTCTATTGCTTTAGTGTGCTAAAGTGTGCTATACTTTAACACATTAAATCGGCAGTACAGAGGGACCCCTGCACCAAACAGTGGGTACGCCTGCCAAGGCTGCTGCCGAATTTGGGAGGATAAAAATATGAAAAAAATCGTTTCCGTTGCCATGGCCGCCGCAATGGCTGCCGCCCTTGCCGGATGCGGCGGTGCTGCGTCCTCGTCTGCCCCTGCTTCCTCCGCCGCTGCTTCTGCGGCGGACGGCACGGCTGCCAAGACCTACACCGTCGGCATCTGCCAGCTGGTGCAGCACGAGGCGCTGGACGCCGCCACCCAGGGCTTTAAGGACGCCCTGACCGCCAAACTGGGCGACGCCGTCAAGTTTGACGAGCAGAACGCCTCGGGCGATTCCGCCAACTGCGCCACCATCGTAAACGGCTTTGTTTCCAATAATGTTGACTTGATCATGGCCAACGCCACCGCGCCCCTGCAGGCAGCCGCACAGGCCACCGCCACCATCCCCGTGCTGGGCACCTCGGTCACCGACTACGCCACCGCGCTGGACATTTCCGACTGGACGGGTACCGTGGGCAACAACATTTCCGGCACCTCTGACCTGGCCCCGCTGGATCAGCAGGCAGCCATGATCCAAGAGCTGTTCCCCGATGCCAAAAACGTGGGCCTTTTGTACTGCAGCGCCGAGCCGAACTCGGTATACCAGTGTGACGTCATGGAAGGCTACCTGACCGACATGGGCTTTGCCGTAAGCCGCTACGCCTTCACCGATACCAACGACGTTACCTCGGTATCCCAGACTGCCGCCGACGCCTCCGACGTCATCTACATCCCCACCGACAACACCGCCGCCTCCAACACCGAGGCCATCGCCAACGTGGTGCTGCCCGCCAAGGTTCCCGTCGTCGCCGGCGAGGAGGGCATCTGCAGCGGCTGCGGCGTTGCCACCCTGTCCATCAGCTACTACGACCTTGGCTACGCCACCGGCGAGATGGCCGTAAAGATTTTGACCGAGGGCGCGGACGTTTCCGCCATGCCGGTTCAGTACGCCCCCAACGTCACCAAAAAGTACAATGCCGCCAACTGTGAGGCGCTGGGTCTGACCATTCCCGACGATTACACAGCCATCGGCTGATCGGTCTGACACATCACCCATAACAGCGGGAAAAGTGCAAACAGCGCTTTGCCCGCTGTTTTGGTGCTTCCTAAAAACAACGCAGAGGAGTTTTATTATGTCTTTCCTTGCTTCCCTGATCAATTCCATGCCCGGTGCCGTAGCCCAGGGGCTTATCTGGGGCATTATGGCCATCGGCGTGTATTTGACCTACCGTATTCTGGACGTTGCCGATCTGACCGTGGACGGTTCCTTGGGTACCGGCGGTGCGGTCTGTGTCGTGCTGGTGCTCAACGGCGTACCTGTTGGGTTGGCGCTGGTCGCCGCCACCGCCGCCGGTATGCTGGCGGGGCTTGTGACGGGGCTTTTCCACACGGCCTGCGGCATCCCCGCGATCCTTGCCGGCATTCTGACCCAGCTGGCGCTGTACTCAGTCAACCTGCGCATCATGGGTACGGGTACCGGCGGCGGCAAGGCCAACCTGCCCATCAGCGTGGATAAATATGACTTGCTGGTTTCCGGGCGCTATGTGCGCGATCCGGTTCTGCATAACCCCATTGTTATTCTGGTTGTTTTCTGCCTTGTGACCATCGCCGCCTTGTACTGGTTTTTCGGCACCGAGCTGGGCTGCGCCCTGCGTGCAACCGGTGCCAACCGCCACATGGCGCGCGCACAGGGCATCAACACCAACGTTGCCACCGTTCTGGGGCTTATGATCTCCAACGGTCTGGTTGCCCTGTCCGGCGGTCTGCTGGCGCAGTATCAGGGCTTTTCTGACATCAACATGGGACGCGGCGCCATCGTCATCGGTCTGGCAGCCGTCATCATCGGTGAGGTCATCTTCAGCCGCGTGTTCCGCAACTTTGCCCTCAAGCTGCTGGCGTCCATCATCGGTGCCATCATCTACTATATTGTTATGAACTTTGTTCTGCGGTTGGGGCTGTCCACCGACGACCTCAAGCTGCTGACCGCCCTGGTGGTGGCTGCTTTCCTGGCGATCCCGTACTGGAAGGGCAAGTATTTCACCAAGCCCGCTGTCAAGAAAGGGGAGAAGCACCATGCTTGAGATCAAAAACGTTTACAAGACCTTTAACGCCGGCACCGTCAACGAAAAGGTTGCCCTGCGCGGGCTGGAGCTGACCCTGCAGGACGGCGATTTTGTCACCGTCATCGGCGGCAACGGTGCGGGCAAGTCCACCATGCTGAACGCCATTGCCGGTGTGTGGCCCATCGATATGGGTAAAATCATCGTGGACGGGCAGGACATCACCCGCCTGCCGGAGCACAAGCGCGCGCAGTACATCGGCCGCGTGTTCCAGGACCCCATGATGGGCACCGCCGCCACCATGCAAATTGACGAAAACCTGGCTCTGGCTGCCCGGCGCGGTGCCAAGCGCACGCTGCGCATCGGCATCACCAAAAAGGAGCACGACGAATACTACGAGCTGCTGAAAACCCTGGATCTGGGGCTGGAAAACCGTATGACCAGCAAGGTCGGCTTGCTTTCGGGCGGGCAGCGCCAGGCCGTGACCCTGCTGATGGCAACGCTCAAGCGCCCCAAGCTGCTGCTGCTGGACGAGCACACCGCCGCGCTGGATCCCAAGACCGCCGCCAAGGTGCTGGCACTTTCGCAGAAAATCGTGGAGGAGAACCGCCTGACCACCCTGATGATCACCCATAATATGAAGGATGCCATCAAGTACGGCAACCGTCTGATCATGATGCACGAGGGCCACGTCATTTACGATGTGCGCGGCGAAGAAAAGGCCAATCTGCAGGTCAGCGACCTGCTGCAGCGCTTTGAGCAGGTCAGCGGCGGCAGCCTGGACAACGACCGTATGCTGCTGTCCTAAGCGAATTTTACCAAGACAACATTCCGTGTGCCCGCGCAAGCGGGCACATTTTTTTGTGCCTCCGAACGTTCCTTCGTCTCGCCGCTTTGTTTGTAACCAAATTGTAACCTGTGACATTTTGCTGAAAACCATATCCAAAACACCCCGTTTGTGTTATAATGCTGACTATATACTGTTACTATACTGGGTGTTGTATGTCCGGGTACGGACGGATGCGCCGCCCTTTACCTTATCAGGAGGTCTCAGAATGAACCAAAATAAATTCCGCCGCATAGCAGAACTCAGCCCCACGCAGCGCAAAGCCTGCATCGTACTGGCAGCCTGTGCGGCGGCGCTGGTCGTAAGCATCATCATTGCCGCTTTTTTGGCAAAGCCGTCCTCGGGCGGCAAAAAAAACGGCTATGATCCCGATGCCTACCCGCTGGATACCAGCCTTTCCGCCGTGCTGGGTGCCACCACGGCCGACGACAGCTACATCACCTCCAGCGTCTTTGCGGGGGACCAGATGGCCGTCACCCTGTCGCAGGACAGCCGCATTACGCTGGATCAGTATGTGGGCAAGGACGGGCTGCTGATTGCCCAGGCCGGGCGCGAAAGCTGCGTCTATTTTGAGGAGGACTCCAACTCCTACACCATTTTACAGGCCATCGCCAAGATGAAACCCCGCCGCGTCATCGTAACGCTGGGCAGCGCCGATGCCGCCGCCGGTACCGAGGCCTCCGCCTTCCTGACCGATTACAAGCAGCTGCTGCAGAACATCAAAGCCGCCTACTCCTACTGTGATATCATCGCCGCCGGTGTTGTGCCTGTGACGGAATCCTCCACCAACGCCGCCGCCACGCAGACGCTGATCGACCAGTACAACCAGGGCATTGCCGCCCTGTGCGAGGACCTGGACTGCAAATATCTGAACACGGCCGAGGTCCTGAAAACCGACTCCGGCTACGGCGAGGACACCTATTTCTCCGGCAGTGGGCTGTCCCGTTCGGGCGCAACGGCTCTGGCCAACTATATCATGAACCACGCCTACCAGACCGACGACCGCCGCCCCGATACCAACGATATTCCCAAGCGCGCCGCCTCTGCCATGGGCGTAGCCACGCCGACCCCCACCCCCACACCGGAGCCTATCGTATACAGCTACGAGGTGGAGGACAACAGCAAGGGCACCCTGAACGGCAACGGTCAAACCGGCGTTGCCACGCTGGAAATCGAAGCCCAGGAGGGGGACAGCATCACCGTCACCGCCGTGGCTGCCGAAGGGTATGTTTTCTATAAATGGAGCGACGGCGTCACCGATGCCAAGCGTGTGGACGTGGTTTCCCGCGCAGGCAAGTCCGTCAAGGCCATGTTCAACGACGCCCGCGTCGAGGTCAAGCTCGACCGCACCGACGTATCCATCAAGCAGGGAGAAAGCCTGACCGTCAACGGCACCGTCAAGCTGGGCGACAAAGACTATGACGCCTCCAAGCTGCAGTGGGCCGTCAACGGCGAACTGCAGGCAAATGCAGCATCCTACACCTTCAAGGGTGAAACCGCCGGCGAGTATACCATCAAGGCCGGCATTGAGATCAACGGTACCTACGCCAGCGCTGAGTTTAAGGTAACGGTGCAGGCTGACCCGACCACCGTTTCCATCTCCTACGACACCAACACGATTGAACTCGGTAAGAGTCTCACCCTGACCGCCAAGGTCGAAAATGCCAGCGGCGACACCACCTGGAGCTGCGAGGGCAGCGGCTGGTCTGCCAGCGGCAATACCGCCACCTTCACCCCTGACGCTGCCGGCGACTATAAAATCCATGCCAAGAACAACGGTGTGGATGCCACTGTGACCATCACGGTCAAAGCCCCCGCACCAACGCCGACGCCGACACCGGAATCCACTTCCAGCTCCACTGATTCCGGCGCCAGTTCCGGCAGCAGCGCCGAGGGGCAGTGACCCCGCGCCCCGCTTTGGCATATACTAAAGCGGAGGTGACCGAAATGCTCTACTTTTTTGAATGTGAAGAAGGGTTTGTCCCCGACAACGGGCAAAACGATGTGACCAACGGCAGCGTGGAAAACTTCCCGCCCGATGCCCCCGTGCCCGAGGAACTGCCGGAGGATCCCCAAAACTAAGGAGTAACCTGCAAAATGGCCATTTATACCTGTGTTTTGTTGGACGTAGACAACACGCTTTTGGACTTTGACGCCGCCGAGCGCCAGGCCCTTACCGATATGCTGACCGAGTACGACCTGCCCCACGATGCCGCCGCCTGCGAAACCTACCACGCCGTCAACCGCGAGCTATGGGACGCCCTGGCCAAGGGTCAGCTGACCCGCAAACGGCTGTTTCAGGTGCGGTTTTCCCGCTTTATGCAGGCCGTCGGTGTGCCCGACAACGGCAAGGGCGCAGCCATGAACGACCGCTACGAGGAGCTGCTTTCCACCCACGCCGACTTACTGCCGGGCGCACTCCCCGCGCTGGAAGAACTCGGCGAGGTGGCGACCTTGGCCATCGTGTCCAACGGTTCGATTTCCGTGCAGGAGCCGCGCATTGCCGCCTCCGGCATCGACCGCTTTATGGACGGCATTTATATTTCCGAGAAAATCGGTGCCGCCAAACCCAGTGCCAAATTCTTTGAGTACGCCCTGCGCGACCTCGGCATCACCAACCGCCGCCGTGTGCTGGTAGTGGGCGATGACCTGCTGGCGGACATCAAGGGCGGCATCAACGCCGGGCTGGATACCTGCTGGGTCAACTTCAAAAATCAGGAAAACAACACCGGCATCCAGCCCAAGTACACCGTTACCTCCTTTGAGGAGCTGTACCGCATCGTCATGGAGCCGGAGGAGCTGGAAAATCTGGGTGTGCGCAATCGCCGCCACAGCAACGAAGCCCTGTAACACCCCGTACCGCTGCTTTTTCGGCAGCGGTATTTTTGAGAAAAAAGGAACACAACTATGCTGCTGGAACTGAAAGATTTAGGCAAGAGCTTTGGCGAACACGAGGTGCTGCGCGATGTCAACGCTGCCATTGAAAAGGGTGACCGCATCGGCATGATCGGCGCCAACGGCACCGGAAAAACCACGCTGCTGCGCATCCTTTGCGGCGAAAGTCTGCCCGACAGCGGTGATGCGGCGTTCGGCACCGGCGTGACCGTGGGGTATCTGGAGCAAAACGCCCGGCTGGACCCCGACCTTGACATTTATGCCACCATGAAGCTGGTCTTTGCCCCAGCGCTGGACGCCCTGGCCCGCATGGACACCCTGCAGGCACAGCTGGCGCACACCCCCGACGATGCCGCACTGACCGAGGAAATTGCCCACTGCACCGCCGTGGTGGACGCCATGGACGCCTACAACATGGACACCCAGATCAAAAAGGTGCTCAACGGCATGGGCTTTCCCGCCGAAACCTGGCAAAAGCCCGCCGGGGTGCTTTCGGGCGGCGAGCAGACCCGCCTGCGCCTGGCACGGCTGCTGGTCGAGCGCCCCGACCTTCTGATTCTGGACGAGCCTACGAACCATCTGGATTTAGAGACCATGGCCTGGCTGGAGAATTACCTCAAGACCTACCGCGGCGCGGTGCTGGTCGTCAGCCATGACCGCTATTTTTTGGATGCCGTCTGCACCCGCATCTGGGAGCTGCGCGGCAAGACCGTGCTGACCTACCGCGGCAACTACTCGGCGTATCTGCCCCAGCGCGAGGCCGCCGACGAGCGCCAGCAGAAGCTGCACGATGCCGCCGTGGAAAAGGCTGCCAAGCTGCAGGATTATGTCGACCGCAACCTGGTGCGCGCCTCGACCACCAAGATGGCGCAGAGCCGCCGCAAGCAGCTGGAAAAGCTGGAGATCGTCGAAACCCCTGTCAACGAGGCGCGAGAATTGAACTTCCGCTTTGCCTACGACATCGAGCCGTATGACGAGCTGGTCATTATGAAAAACCTGTCCATCCGCATCGGGGATCGCACCCTGCTGGACGCGCTGGACTATGTCGTACACCGCGGGGACAAGCTGGTCATTGCCGGTCCCAACGGCACCGGCAAATCCACCCTGCTGCAGGTGCTGGACGGCAAGCGCCGCCCCAGCGGCGGCATGGTGCGGCTGGGTACGGGTGCCAAGGCGGGCATTTTCACCCAGCAGCAGGCACACCGCGCCGGGCGTGTCATTGATGCCATCTGGAACCAATACCCCCGTTTTACCGAGCTGGAGGTGCGCAGCCATCTGGCGCGCTTCGGCTACCGCGGCGAAGATGTCTTTAAGGACTGCGCGTCGCTTTCGGGCGGCGAGCTGGCGCGCCTGCGCTTTGCCGAACTGGCGCTGGAACGCCCCAACCTGATGTTTTTGGACGAGCCTACGAACCATTTGGACATCTACATGCGCGAAAGCCTGACCGAGGCGCTTGCCGCCTACACCGGCACACTGCTGCTGGTCACCCATGACCGCTACCTGATGCAGACGCTGGGCTGCCCGATTTTGTATCTGGAAAACGGGCAGGCGCTGTTTTACCCCAACCTGGAGGCACTGCAAAACCGTGAGCAGGGCAAGACC
>USNZ01000045.1 GCA_900556255.1 uncultured Oscillospiraceae bacterium | reverse complement strand
CGAACGCATCAAGTTTGCCGCCATCTTCGGCAGCAACATGGACGAGTTTTTTATGGTGCGCGTCGGCTCCCTGTATGACCAGACGCTGCTCAAAACCAACAAAACCGACAACGTCACCCACATGACCGCTGCCGAACAGATCGCCGCCATCACCCCGCGCGTGGCCGACCTGCAGGCCAAGTGCGACAAATACTTTGCCCACCTGGTGCAGGCACTGGACGAGCAGGGCTACAAAAAGGTGGATTTCACCAAGCTGGGCAAGCAGCAGGAGCATTTCTGGAAAGAGTATTTTCACCGCGAGCTGCTGCCGCTGTTAAGCCCCCAGATCGTCGACCAGCGGCACCCCTTCCCGTTTTTGTACAACAAGCAGATTTACTACATCGCCCAGCTGCACTCCAAAAACGATGGTGTCAGCTACGGCATCGTACCCGTAAACCCCCAGTTTGATCGTGTCCTCTTTATCCGCGACGGAGATGCCACCTGCTACGCCTTTGTGGAGGAGCTTATCGGCCACTTTGCGGCGTCCATCTTTACCGCCAGCACCGTGCAAAAGCAGTGCCTGTTCCGCGTGACCCGCAACGCCGACATCACCGTGGACGAGGGCATGATGGACCACGACATTGACTTCCGCGATGTCATGAGCGAGCTGCTCAAAAAGCGCCGCAAGCTGTCCGCCGTGCGCCTGCAGTTCTGGCCGGACGCGCCGCAGGACATTGCCCGTTTTCTGCGCGACAAGCTGGACGTGCCCGTCGCGCGCTGCTACACCCAGACCTCGCCGCTGGACACCGGCTGCCTGTTCAAGCTGGCCGGGCGCATCGGCAGTGACGGCGGCCATGCCGATCTGTTCTATCCCGCCGCCAAGCCCATGCAGGCCCCTGCCGGGTACGATCTGTACACCGAGGTGCGCAAGCACGACGTGCTGCTGGCCTACCCTTACCAGAGCATCCGCCCCTTTATCCGCATGCTGCTGCGCGCCGCCAACGACCCCGACGTTGTTTCGATAAAAATGACGCTGTACCGTATGGCTGCCGACTCGCAGATCGTCAATGCGCTGATTGCCGCCGCCGAAAACGGCAAGGAAGTCGTGGCCATGGTCGAGCTGCGCGCCCGCTTTGACGAGCAGAACAATATTGACTGGTCCAAGCAGCTGCAGGACGCCGGCTGCACGGTGTTCTACGGCTTTGACGACTACAAGGTGCACTCCAAGCTGACACTGATCACCAGCCGCGTCAACGGTAAGTACCGCTACCTGACCCAGATCGGCACCGGCAACTACAACGAAAAAACCAGCGAGCTGTACACCGATCTTTCCTTTATCACCACGCGGCAGGAAATCGGTGAGGAGGCCAGCGCCGTATTCAACAACATGGCCCTGCAGCGCCTGACCGGCGAGGTAAGCACCATGCTGGTTGCGCCGCTGCACTTCAAGAGCGTGCTTTTGGAGGAGATGGATTGCCAGATCGCACGGGCCATGCAGGGCAAGCCCGCCGGCATCATCTTAAAGAACAACTCCATCAACGACCCCGAAATCATCGAAAAAATCAGCCAAGCCAGCTGCGCCGGTGTGCGGGTGGATATGATCGTGCGCGGTATCTGCTGTGTGCGCGCGGGCGTGCCCGGTCGTACCGAAAACGTGCATATCCGCAGCCTTGTCGGGCGGTATCTGGAACATTCCCGCATTTACTGCTTCGGCAGCGGGGAGGATATGCGCATCTACATTGCCTCCGGCGACTTCCTGACCCGCAACACCGAGCGCCGCGTCGAGGTCGGTGTGCGTATCGATGACGCGAAAATCGCCCAAAAGCTGCGCGGTATCCTGGACCTGCAGCTGCGCGACACCGTCAATGCCCGCGAGATGCAGCCCGACGGCAGCTATGTCAAGGTAAAGCCGCTGCCCGGCCAGCCCCCGATCGACAGCCAGATGGCGATGTTCGGCTATTTCAACAACGGCTTTGAGATGCAGCCCGACCCGACCCCCGCCGCAGCCAGGCCCGCCGTGCGCAAAGCCGCACCCCAACAGATCACCCCGCGCCGCACCACCGGCCTGCGCCCTGCCCGCAGTCTGCTGGATTTTTTCGGGCGCGGTAAAAAGTAAGGAGAATCCCACCATGAAAACCTGTGTTGTCACTGCCAATTTCAGCTGCGACCCAAGCAAGGTCTGGCTGTACCTGACCAAGCCCACCCTGAACCACTGGCGCACCGACGTCAAGGACTACGAGGAAACCCCCGACGGTATGCAGGCCACCGAGCACAATACCGACGGCAAGGACACCCAACTTACCTTTACCCGCCGGGAGAAAAACCGCTGCATAAGCTGCAACTTCCAAAAGGGCAAGATCCACGGCACCTTTACCGCCATCCTGCTGGGCGGCGGCGATTCCACCAGCCTGGAATGTCTGCTGGACGTCGACGGTCTGGGGCTGTTCACCAAACCCCAAAAGCTGCTGGAAGAACGGTTGGAGATGCTGCGCCGCGCCTTGGGCGCATAACCTGATTGCCATGCCACCCCTGCAAGGGCTGCCCTTGCGGGGGTGTTTTGCGCATAGCCCCCTTTTTTGCCGCATATCCTGCACAAAGGGGGTGTTTGTATGTGGGAGGAATCCGTCCCCAAGCCCGCACCGACGGGCAAGACCCGCCCCAAGCGGGAGGAAAATCTTGTTCTGTACGCACAAATTCTGCTGGCTGCGGCAGCCATCGCGGCGGCGCTGGCACTGCGCAGTGTCGGCGGGGCAGGGTACGAAGCCCTTCGCCGCGGCTTTATACAGGCCCTGCAGCCTGAGCAGTTTACTTTTTTAACGCAGGAGCGCATCTTTTCAAAGTTTACCGAGCAAGCGGCCGAGGCTCTGCGCACTTTGGCGGCAGCCCTGCCTGAAAGCCGCCCCGCCCACGGCAAGCCCGCCAAGACTGCCCCCGCTGCCGTGCGGGAGGAAAGCTATCTGCCGGACTTTGCGCTGCAATTTCCGCTGCCGAAGGGCAGCTGCACCCGCAGTTCCGGCTACGGCTGGCGCACCGATCCCATGGGCGGGCAGGGAACAGAGTTCCACTACGGCACCGACCTGGCCGCCGCCATGGGCACTCCCGTTTATGCCGCCGCGGCGGGCGTGGTGCGCATCGCGGGCAGCCACAAAAGCTACGGCAACTATCTGCGCCTTCTGCACCCCGCCGGGGACGAAACACTGTACGCGCACATGCAGTACCTGTTTGTGCGCGCAGGCGAAACCGTGCAGGCCGGGCAGCTTTTGGGCACGGTGGGGCAGACCGGCAACGCCACGGGGCCGCATCTGCATTTTGAGATTTTGCACAAGGGGCTGCGCTATGACCCGACCCAGGCATTACAGGCTGCGGCGTAAGCTGCGCCTGCGTATGCCGTGTCTGACGCTGTTTCTGCTGACGCTGGCCTTGCTTTTTGACAGCACAGGCACGGTGCGCACAGGGCTTTGCTGCGCCGCGCTGCATGAGTGTGGCCACATTGGGGCGTATGCCTTTTTGTGGCATCGGCTGCCGCTGTTGGAGCTTTCTCCCTTCGGCATCTGCCTGCGGCTGCGCGGGCAGCCCATGACCCGACGCGAGCAGCTGGTTTTATCCGCAGCCGGGCCGCTGACCAATTTCCTGTGTGCCGCGCTTACCCTTTTTTCTATGGAGAAATTTTCCTGTTGGAGTTTTTTCGGCTATCGGTTTGCCGCCTGCCACCTGCTGGTGGGTGCGGTCAACCTGCTGCCGTTGCCGCCCCTGGACGGTGCCAATATTGCATCTGCCGTGTGGCCGCACAGGTTGCTTTTTCTGCTGCAATCGGGTACAATAGGGATATCAAACAGTTTAGGAAGGTTATCACTATGGCGGAATTTTCCCCCAAATTCAAAGAGGCGTTAAGCCTTGTACAAAAACCCGGCCGTTACACGGGCGGCGAGCCGGGCTGCATCTACAAAGATAAGTCCAAAGTGGATGTGCGCATGGCGTTCTGCTTCCCGGACACTTACGAGATCGGCATGTCCTTTCTGGGAGAAAAGATTTTGTACGAGCTGCTCAACCGCCACGAAAACTGGTGGTGCGAGCGCGCGTTCATGCCCTGGACCGACATGAAAGAGCAGATGGAGCGCCTGGGGCTGCCCCTGTACTGCCTCGAAAGCAAAGATCCGCTGACCGAGTTTGACATCGTCGGCTTTTCCCTGGAATATGAGCTTTGCTACACCAACATCCTCGCCATGCTGCGCCTGGCGGGCATCCCGCTGCGCGCCGCCGACCGTGACGAGCGCTGGCCGCTGATCATCTCCGGCGGGCCGTGTGTCTGCAATGCCGAGCCGATGGCGGATTTCTTTGACGTGATGCAGCTGGGCGAGGGCGAGCAGATGCTGCAGGATATCTGCGCCACCGTCGAGGTCGGCAAAAAGCAGCACTGGAGCAAGGAACAGCTTTTGCTGGAGCTTGCCAAGCTGCCCGGCGTGTATGTGCCGTCTTTTTACGATGTAACGTACAAAGAGGACGGCCGCATCGAGGCTGTTACCCCCAACCGCCCCGGCGTGCCCGCCACCGTGACCAAGGCCATCGTGCAGAACATGGACGATTTTGCCCCGCCCACAAACTTTGTGGTGCCTTTGGTGGGCGCTGTGCAGGACCGCGCCTGTGTGGAGGTTCTGCGCGGCTGCGTGCGCGGCTGCCGTTTCTGCCAGGCGGGGCAGCTGTATCGCCCGTTCCGTGAGCGCAGCCCCGAACTCATCAGCGATTGCGCGCGCGAGCTGTGCCGCAACACCGGCTATGACGAGCTGAGCCTTTCCAGCCTTTCCACCTCTGACCATTCCCGGCTGGAAGATATCCTGGACAACCTCAATTCCTGGGCGGAGGGCGACCACGTCAGCCTGTCGCTGCCGAGTTTGCGCGTGGACAACTTCTCGCAGTCCCTGGTCGAAAAAACCACCAAGGTACGCAAAAGCGGTCTGACCTTTGCCGCCGAAGCCGGCACCCAGCGCCTGCGCGACGTCATCAACAAAAACGTCACCTGGGAGCAGATCGAGCGCGGCTGCCGCATCGCTTTTTCGGAAGGCTACACCTCGGTCAAGCTGTATTTTATGATGGGTCTGCCCACCGAAACGATGGAGGACATCAAGGGCATTGCCGACACCGCCCAGCAGGTGGTCGATCTGTTCTACCAGATCCCCGACCGCCCGAAGGGCAAGGGCGTGCAGGTCACCATCAGCGTGGCATGCTTTGTGCCCAAGCCCGACACCCCGTTCCAGTTCTGCGCGCAGGATCGGCGGGAATCCCTGCAGGAGAAGCAGAAATATCTGCTTAGCTGCGTACATTCCCGCAAGATCAAGGTCAACTATCACGACAGCGCCACCTCGGTGCTGGAGGGCGTTTTCGCCAAGGGCGACCGCCGTCTGGGCAAGGTCATCGAAACTGCGTTTGAAAACGGCGCGTTCTTTGACACCTGGGAGGAATATTTCCACTACGACCGCTGGATGGACGCCTTTGCCGCCTGCGGCATCGACCCGGATTTCTACAACTACCGCACCATCGCACTGGATGAAATCACCCCGTGGGCGCATCTGGACGTCGGCGTCAGCCACGCCCACCTTGTGCGCGAGTACCAAAAAGCCCTGCAGGCGCAGACCACCCCGCCCTGCAACCGCCAGTGCAGCGCCTGCGGCGCGAATAAATTGATCGGAGGACCGTGCTTTGACTACCATCAGGATCTTCTTTGAAAAGTGCGGCGAATCCGCCTACATCTCGCTGCTGGATCTGCAGCGGGTGTTTCACCGTGTGCTCAAGCGCAGCGGTCTGCCCGTGTGGTACACCATGGGCTTTAACCCGCACATCTACCTTTCTTTTTCCTGCCCGCTGTCCTTAGGGCAGGAGAGCCTGTGCGAAAGCTGTGAGGTCAAGACCGAGGCCGAGTCCATCGACCCCGCCGCCTGGATCACCGCCCTGCAGCCGCTGATGCCGCGCGGCATCGTTATCACCAAGGTGGCCCCGGCTGTCGAAAAGGTCGGCGAGATCGAGACCGCCGCCTACGACGTCACAATGCCCGCCGATGCCGCCGACGCCATCGCCTTTTACAACGCCGCCAAACATGCCGAGGTCACCAAAAAGACCAAGCGCGGACACAAAACGCTGGACCTCAAGGAGCATCTGCCCCGCATCGACTATGAATCGGCAGGGGAGGAGCTGCACTTTACCGTCAAGCTGCCCTGCGGCTCCGGCGAGGCGCTGAACCTGAACCCCGCGCTGCTGATGGACTTTCTGCACGAAAACGGCGGCGCGCCCGCCTGGCAGTGCCGCGTACTGCGCACCCACCTGTACACAAAATCCGGTGCCGATTTTGCCTGACGCGGCTCTGTTTGCAAAAATTTGCCACTTTGCCGAAATTTTTCGCACCATTTTGTGAAAAACCACTTGCCAAACCCTATTGACAGTGGTATAATACTAAAGCGTTAGTGCCGCCGAGCCATCGGCGGGATAATGACACATCATTATACAGGCGGTCCTCTGACGAAACATCGTGTATGAACGTCGCAATAAAATGGAGGAATTCAAACCATGGACGCAATGAAGCATTTTACCGAGGGTATGATCAAAGAGAACAAGCCCCAGTTCGAAGTCGGCGACACCGTTCGCGTCTCCGTCCGCATCAAGGAAGGCGACAAAGAGCGTGTTCAGGCTTTTGAGGGCACCGTTATCGCCAAGAAGCACGGCGGCATCGCCGAGACTTTCACCGTTCGCCGCACTTCCTACGGCGTTGGTGTTGAGCGCGTTTTCCCCGTCAACAGCCCGTTTGTCGAGAAGGTTGAAGTGATCCGCCGCGGCAAGGTTCGTCGTGCGAAGCTGTTCTACCTGCGCGAGCGCACCGGCAAGGCTGCCAAGGTCAAGGCACGCATCTGAGCATACTATCCAAAAAAGGGGAGGACGGTTGGCGTTCTCCCCTTTTTTGTAATTTTCAGGAGGTGTCCGCCGCTTGAACACAGATTTCAAGACCCGCTATCGGCACAATAAGGATATTTTAGAGTGGCTGGACGCTGTGGTTCTGGCCGTTGTCACCGTGGCGCTGCTGTCCACCTTCTGTGCGCGTCTGGTGCGGGTAGACGGCAGCTCGATGAATCCCGGCCTTTTGCACGGGCAGCGGCTGCTCATCACGCGTCTGCTCACCCCCGATTACGGCGATATCGTTGTCACCGACAGCCGCATCGACTACGGCAAGCCCCTCATCAAACGGGTCATCGGCAAGGCGGGGGACACCATCGACATTGACTTTACTTCGGGCATCGTCTACCGCAACGGCGAGGCCCTGGACGAGCCTTATACCGCCGAGCCCACCTATGTGGAGGAGGGCACCGTCTTCCCCCTGACCGTGCCGGAAAACGGCCTGTTCCTGATGGGGGACAACCGCAACCATTCCGGCGACAGCCGCAGCAGCCTGATCGGCTGCGTGGACACCCGCGATATTTTGGGCGTGGCGGTGCTGCGTTTGGCACCGTTCACCCTGTTTACCCGATAAAAGGAGCCTACCCCATGAGCCAGAACGACATCATCAACTCCCGGCAGATCCAGTGGTTTCCCGGCCACATGACCAAGACCCTGCGTCTGATGGAAAAGGAGATCCGCAACGTTGACTGCGTTTTGCAGATCCTCGACGCCCGCATCCCGCTTTCCAGCCTGAACCCGGAAATTGAGCGCATCACCGCCGGTAAGCCCCACCTGTATGTGCTGAACAAGGCCGATTTGGCCGACCCGGACATCACCAAACAGTGGCTGACGTACTTCCAAAGTGCGGGGGCGGGCTGCATCGCCATGGACTCCAAGCAAAAGGGGCGCGCTGCCGCCGTCAAAGGCCCCATCATCAAGGAGCTTTCCGCCCTGATGGAGCGCCGCCGCAACCGCGGCATGGTGGGTGCCTCGGTGCGCGTCATGGTGGTAGGCATCCCCAATGTGGGCAAGTCCACCTTCAT
>USNZ01000044.1 GCA_900556255.1 uncultured Oscillospiraceae bacterium | reverse complement strand
GGGGAGCCAGGTTTATGCTGCTGCATTCTTGCCTCGCCTATTAGAGAGATAGCAGCCCGAAGGGCTGACGGAGAGGTTCTATCCCGCAAGCTGTTTGCATAACCTTCACCAGAAGGGGGAGAGGTGCATGGCAGAGCAGGCGGGGAACAGCGACCTCATCCTGGAGAACCGGGAAAAGCTGACGGTAACAGGGGTCAGGCGGGTACTGCAGTGCAATGCGGAGAGCGCCGCCATTGAAACAGCCCGGGGCGTGCTGCAGCTGGCCGGGGCGCAGCTCAACGTGACCAGCCTTGACCTCGACAGCGGGGAAGTGAAGCTGACGGGCCGCATCGACACGGTGGAGTACACCGCCGCGCGCACCCCGGGTGGCTTTCTGTCCCGGCTGCTCCGCTGATGGCACCGGCCCTTGCGCCCGCACTCATCGGGCAGGAGGCGGCTGCCTGCGCCCTGCTGGGCCTTGTGCTGGGCAGCGTGCGCGCGGTGTTTCCGGTCAGGGGGCGGGCGGCGATTCTGCCGGATATGGCCCTTGTGGGGGCTGTCCTGCTGGGGCTGCAGAGCTATGCCGCCGCCCTGAGCGCCGGGGGCGTGCTGCGGTGGTATATGCCGGGCAGCGCCTTTCTCTGTGCTTTTGGGGCCGAACGGCTTCTGCGGCCTGCCCTGCAGGCAATGGAACAGGGGCTGTTCTGGCTGGCGGCGGGGCCGCTCCGGCTGGCCCGGCGGGCATTGCAGCCGCTGGCAGCAGCACGCAAAAACCGGGTGGAGCAGGCCAGAGCGCGCCGCGCGCAAAAAAGAAGCGCAAAAAAACCGAAAAAGAACTTGCCAAGCACACGGCGGTTGTTGTATAATTCTAACGTATCAAAGTAAGAGTACAGGCGTTTCGGGCCTGCTGAGCACAGGAGGCGCTGAAAAATGGCAAATACCACCCGGAAAAAGCGCAGACGCAGCCCGTTTGTGCGGACGATCCTTCGTCTTTTCTTCATTCTGCTGCTGTTGAGTATGCTGGTGGCCTACATCTCCAATCAGGTGTCCATCAGCTCCCGGCGTGCGGAATTGCAGACGCTGAACGAGCAGATCGAACAGCAAAAGACCCAGAACGAGGAGATGAAGCGCATCCTCAGCGGCGATGCTGACGATGTGACCGAGTGGGTCGCCCGGGATTCTTACAACTACGCAGCCCCCAACGAGCGCATCTTTGTGGATGTGACCGGCAACTGAGGGCACACCCCGCCGGGCAGCTCTGCGGACAGACCCGGTGCCCCCACAAAAAGAGAGCAAGGAGTATTGAGTTTTGGCAATTGAGGTAGGGAACGTACTGGAAGGCCGTGTGACCGGCGTAAAGCCCTTTGGCGCGTTTGTTGCGCTGCCTGAGGGCAAATCGGGCATGGTCCACATTTCCGAGGTATCCAACGAGTTCGTGCAGGATATCAACACAGTGCTGCACGATGGCGATGCAGTAAAGGTGCAGGTCATCAACATTGCACCGGACGGCAAGATCGCACTGTCCATTAAGCGCACGCAGCCCGCGCCGGAGCGCGCACCCCGTCCGCAGGGCGGCAGCCGCCCCGCGCAGGCACCGCGTCCTAAGCGCGAAGAAAAGCCCCGCGTATGGCAGCCCAAGCCTGCTGCCCCGCAGGGTGATATGAGCTTTGAGGATATGATGGCCCGCTACAAGTCCCGCAGCGAGGAAAAAATTGCCGACCTCAAGCGCGTTACCGAAAACCATCGGGGCGGCTATTCCCGCCGCCGCGGCTAAAGAAACGACAACACCACACAGTCTGTAACCGTTTTAGGTGGGCACTGTGCGGTATTGCCCCAGCATTGTTCTTACGGCTCTATCCCTGACGGCAGCGCAATGTTCCGCCCGGGTTAGAGCTTTTTTGCAAAAAGGAAAGGATCGCTATGTCCACACTGTACACTATGGTTGCCCCGTGCTTTTTCGGCACGGAATCCACTTTGAATTTTGAGGTCAAGCGCCTGGGTGCCGAAAACATCCAGGTCACCGACGGCCGCGTAGCATTTCAGGGCGGGGTCGAGATGATCTCCGCCGCCAACCTGAACCTGCGCACGGCTGAGCGCGTATTGCTGCTGCTTGCCACCTACAAAGCCACTACCTTTGACGAATTGTTTGACGGCTGCTACCGCATCGCATGGGAGGAACTGCTGCCCGCCGATGCCGCCTTCCCCGTGAAGGGGTCCAGCCTGTCCAGCCAGCTTTCCAGTGTGCCTGCCTGCCAAAGCATCGTCAAAAAGGCCATCGTAAAGCGACTGATGGCCGGACACAAAACCTCCACGCTGCCTGAAACCGGCAGTGTTTACAAGATTCGCTTTGCCCTGCGCAAGGACACGGTTGAAATTTATCTGGACACCTCCGGCGATGGCCTGCACAAGCGCGGCTACCGCCGCAATGCCACGCTGGCCCCCATCAAGGAAACGCTGGCTGCCGCCATTGCCGATTTGGGTCGTGTGCGCCGCGACACCTTGGTACAGGATCCCTTCTGCGGTTCCGGCACGCTGGTCATCGAGGCAGCCCAAAAGGCGATGAACCTGGCCCCCGGCCTGCGCCGCCGTTTTGCCGCCGAGCACTTTGCCTTTATCCCCACCGACATCTGGACGCAGCAGCGCCAGAAAGCCCTGTCCGAGGTGCGCACAGATGCTGCTTTTGAGGGCATCGGTTACGATATCGACCCTGCCGCCGTAGCGCTGGCCAATGCCAACGCCAAGCTGGCCGGCGTAGGGGAGCGCTGCCGCTTTGAGGTGGCTGACGTCAAGGATTTTGCCCCGCTGCAAAATGCCACCGTGCTGACCAACCCGCCTTACGGTGAGCGCCTGGGCGATGCCTCCGAAGCTGCCGCCCTTGCCAAGACGCTGGGTCAGGTTTGGCAGCGCCACCCCGCACAGGGTCTTTACGCCATCACCGCCGATGCCGCTTTTGAGGATCATTTTGGCAAAAAGGCCGCCCGCCGCCGCAAAATCTACAACGGCATGATTCCCTGCCAGCTGTATATGTATTATGATATCCCCAAGCGCGAAAAGAGGTAACGGCATGGAGGATCTCAAACTTGCGATTTTGATAGATGCGGACAATATTTCGCCCAAATATGTCAAGGTCATTCTGGATGTAGCTGCCAGCTTCGGCGTGGCTGCCTGCAAGCGCATTTACGGCGACTGGTCCGATGCGCGCCTGAAAAGCTGGAAAGACGCGCTGCTGAACAACTCCATCATTCCCATCCAGCAGTACAGCTACACCACCGGCAAAAATGCTACCGATTCGGCCATGATCATCGACGCGATGGATCTTTTGTACAGCGGCAATCTGGACGGATTTTGCATCGTATCCTCTGACAGTGATTTTACCCGTTTGGCCGCACGTCTGCGTGAGGGCGGCAAGCTGGTCATCGGCATGGGGGAGAGCAAGGCGCTGGGGCCCTTCGTCAAGGCCTGCGACCAGTTCAAGTATCTGGATCTGATTCTTGACCACGGCGAGACTGCCGATACAGCTGCCCCCGATGCACTGCAGCAGACAACCGCCGGCGACGATACCGCCATCAACCGCAACTCCATCGGACGCATCATTCTGGGACTTATCGAGGAAATGGACGACGGCACCGGCTGGGTGCGCACCTCCCGCGTGGGGGATCAGCTCATTAAGCGCTATCCGGACTTTGACGTGCGCAACTTCGGTGCCAAAAGTCTGAATAAGTTTTTGGCATCGGTGCCCGAGTTGGAGCTAGAGGAGCGTATTTTGGCCAACGGCAATCCCATTCAGTTTGTGCGCGCAGTATCTGCCCCCAAAGCTGCCCCCAAAGCTGCCCCCAAAAAGCAGAAGTCCTCTGCCCGCAAAACACCCCGCCGCACCGCGACCCAAAACAAAAAACGCAAAGCATAAAAAAATTCCCGCAGATCGTTCTGCGGGAATTTTTTATTGTTGCACCGTCACATTTTCCAGTTCCGGCAGGTTGTCCATACCGGCGTAGTCCTCGGTTTTCAGGGCGCCGCTGCGCAGTTCATCGTACAAAGTCTCGTAGCCGGACATAGTAAACTTGGTCAGTCGCCAGGTATCTGCGCTCAGGGCTACCGCGTTTTCGGTCACGCCCACGGTATCGGTGTGGCCGGAGGATTCCGCGTTTTGGGGCCATTGCCCGCCCGCCGCAAAGAAGTTATACAACTCCTGCTGCACCATGGTGTTGTAGCAATGCAGGGCGCTGAACAAAACAGCCTCGTCCTGTGCGTCGTGATCCCACCCGGCCGCAATGATTTTGCCATCGGTTTCGGTTTGTTTCTTGCCCGCCAGGGCGGCCTGCAGCGTAGCCCCGTCCGCTGCAAAAATCACCTGGGTGCCGTTATTGTACCAGCTTGCCAAGCGCTCGGCCACGGCGTCGCTGTACTCCTTGGAACCGCTGTACCAGACTTGCAGCGTAATTTTATTACCCTGCTGCTCGGCAGCCTTCTCGGCCCCCTGCATAAAGCCTGTGCAGTAGCGAACCGTTGCGGGCATTTCCTCGGCACCGGCAAAGCCCAGTTCCTCATAGCCCTCGCTCACGGCGGCATACCCGGCCAGATACCCGGCCTGCGTCTCACTGAACAGTACGCAGCGCACGGTGTCCTTAACGGTGTAGTCGCTGTAATCGGCATTGTGCGCCTCGGCATCGACCACCATAAAATAGGTATCCGGGTATTCGCCCTGCAATTCATACACTGCCTGTGCCATGGCATCGCCGCGGCAGATCACGACCTTAGAGCCGGATTCCGCCGCTTGTTTCAGGGTGCTTTGCAGGTCTTCTGCCGACGTCGATGCTGCCGCTTCATTTTTGGGCACGTAGCCAAAGTTATACGCAAAAGCGGAAATTCCCTGCCACAGGGCAGCATCCGCGCCATCTTCAACACCCTCCGGGCCGGTAATCAGGGTAACGGCCGCGCCGCCGGGCAGAGGCTCGGCATCCTCGGCCGCCTGAAAAGTATATTCGGTGTCGTTTGTGGGGATGGCCGTCTTTTGCTTATCCTCTCCCTGTTTTGGGGTCGGCTTGCAGCCACACAGACTCGCCAGCAGGGCCGCTGTGCCCAACCATGCCAAGAACTTTTTCATAAACTGTGGTAAGACTCCTTATTTTTCTAAGTTTGCGGGGCCGAAACCGTAGGGCAGCAATTCACCGAGGGTCGTCACGATATAATCGTCCTCGGTCTTTGCCATGATGACCGTCAGCGAATCGCCGCCGAATTCATACAGTGCCTGTCGGCAGACGCCGCACGGGCCGGTCACGATCGTGTTGACCTCACCCTGCTTGCTGCCCACAATGGCGATGGCATCAAATTCGCGCACACCCTCGCTGACAGCTTTGAACAACGCCGTGCGCTCGGCACAGTTGGTGGGGGTGTAGCCGGCGTTTTCGATGTTGCAGCCGGTGTAGACCCTGCCGTCCTTGGCGCGCAGCGCAGCCCCCACACGGAAGTGAGAGTAGGGGGTGTAGGCAAATTGCCGCCCTTCAAAGGCTTTGCGGATCAAAGCCTGAATCTCCGCTTTTTCCATGGTTATTTCTCCAGATGCTCCTCAACGGCCAGTGCGATCTTCATCATCTCGGTAAAGCTGGTCTGGCGCTGCTCGGCGGTGGTGATTTCCGGCGCAACAAAACTGTCGGAAATGGTCAGCAGGCAGGCCGCGCGCTTACCCAGCACCCGCGCGTTGTGGAACAGGGCAAAGCTCTCCATCTCGACCGCCAGACAGCCCTTTTCGTCGCGCAGCTTTTCCCAGTAGGTGGGCTTGGCATCGGTCGTCTGACGGTAGAACACATCCGAGGAATGGATGATGCCCTCAATCACCCGGATGCCCTGGGCCTCGGCGCTGGCCTTCAGGGCGGCGTTCAGCTCAGCGCTGGGCTTCTGGATGTCGTCGGTGTCGCCGCTTTGGGTCACGGCATAGTTGCTTTCAGAATAAGCGCCGGTAGCCAGCACCACATCAAACAGCTTGGCTTTGTCGGTGTAGGAACCGGCGGAGCCGATGCGGATGATGTTCTCGACACCGTATTGGCTGTACAGCTCATAGGAGTAGATACCGATGGACGGCATACCCATGCCGCTGCCCATAACGCTGATGGGGCGGCCGCAGTAAGTACCGGTATAGCCCAGCATACCGCGCACATCGGTGACAAGGCGCGGATTCTCCAAGAAGGTTTCGGCAATGAATTTGGCGCGCAGGGGATCGCCCGGCATCAATACGGTTTTGGCAAAATCGCCTATTTCGGCGCGGTTGTGAGGGGTAGACATTACGCAGTGCACTCCTTTTATATAAAGTTTATACTAGATAGTATAACATATTTTGCACATTTATGGTATAATAAAATCTGAATTTTTTGTGTAAAGGTGGATTTTTGTATGCAGTTGCCGCAGCACTGTACTTTATGCCCCCGCGCGTGCGGGGCAAACCGCGCCGCCGGTGCCGTTGGCGTGTGCGGGGCAGGGGACACCCTGCGCGTGGCGCGCGCCGCCCTGCACCACTGGGAGGAGCCGTGCCTGAGTGGCGACCCTGAGGCTGCCACCGGCAGCGGCACGGTGTTTTTCTCTGGCTGCACGCTGCGCTGCTGCTATTGCCAGAATTTCCCCATCAGCCAGCAGGGGGTAGGCAAGGAGATTTCCGCCGCGCGGCTCTCGGAAATTTTTCTGGAATTACAGCAGGGCGGTGCTAAAAGCATCAACCTTGTCACCGCCACCCAGTTTCTGCCATGGGTCACCGAGGCTCTGGACACAGCCCGCGCACAGGGGCTGCACCTGCCCATCGTTTACAACACCGGCGGCTATGAAACCGTGGAAACGGTAAAAGCACTGCAGGGATATGTGGACATCTGGCTGGCGGATTTCAAGTACGCGTCCTGCGAGGTCGGCGCCGAACTTTCAGCCGCTGCCGATTACCCTGCCGTGGCCGAGGCCGCCCTTCGCCAAATGCTCTTGCAGACCGGCGCACCCGTATATGATGCCGACGGCTATCTGCAGCGCGGCGTCATTGTGCGGCATTTAGCCCTGCCCGGCCACACGCAGGACAGCCTTGCCGTGCTGCAAACCCTGGCACGGCTGCGCGAGGAAACCGGCGTTTCCTTTGTGCCGAGCCTGATGAGCCAGTTCACCCCCTTTTACCATGCCGCCGACCACGGCCTGGGGCGGCGCATCACCAGCTACGAATACCGCAAAGTCATCGACGAAGCTGTGCGCCTTGGGCTGACGGACGGTTACATGCAGGAAAAGAGCAGCGCGCGGGAGGAATACACCCCGCCCTTTGACCTGCAGGGGGTCTGAATTCTGCTTTTTTGCTGATACATCAGTATAAAGCGGTTTCGTTATCGTTTTGTAATGTTTAAATCCCGCCCAAAATGTTGCAAAACATCGTAAAACAAGGTATACTAAAGGCAGAGTGGAGGGATTCGCCCCCCACAACAATGTACGGGTCTTACATACAAGTACGGCCCCCAAAATAGGAGAACAAAGCTATGAAAAAGTTCCTTGCAATGGTTCTGACCGCTGCTATGGCGTTTTCTCTGGCAGCTTGCGGCGGCAGCAATGCTTCCTCCGCTGCTTCTCAGGGTTCCACCTCCGGCAGCAAGACTGACGTTGCCTTCGTTACCGACGTCGGCAACATCGATGACCAGTCCTTCAACCAGTACACCTGGCAGGGCGTCAAAGATTTCTGCGCTGCCAACAACCTGAACGCCAACTACTACCGTCCTACCGAGGACTCTGACTCTGCCCGTCTGGAGCAGATGGACAATGCCGTAAACGACGGTGCCAAGGCTATCGTTGTCGCCGGTTATCTGTTCGGTTCCTCCATCGCTGAGGCTCAGGCCAAGTACCCCGATGTTCAGTTCCTGGCGCTGGACGTTTCCGCTTTTGATCTGGGCGATTCCGCTGCCGCCGCCAACACTGCTTTGATCACCTACCGTGAGGAGCAGGCCGGTTACCTGGCAGGCTACGCCGCTGTTTATGATGGCTACAAGAAGCTGGGCTTCCTGGGCGGCATGGCTG
>USNZ01000043.1 GCA_900556255.1 uncultured Oscillospiraceae bacterium | reverse complement strand
ACAAGCTGGGCAACGTCTGGGACGGCGTGACCAACACCGCCCTGCGCGACGAGTTTAAGCTGTGCAACGTCTACGCCCGCCCCGACTGCAAGGATTGCTGGGCGCGGCTGTACTGCGCGGGCGGCTGCGCTGCCAACGCGCTGCACGCCACGGGGGATATCCACGGCACCTACGAGTACGGCTGCAAGGTGTTCCGCAAGAGAATGGAGTGCGCCCTGATGATGCAGGTTGCCCAGCGCCTGGACCCCGAACTTGCCCAAAACGCCGTGCGTTTTGAGAGCGACTGCGACGGCTGCGGCGAGGACGGCAACGTCGGCGTGTGCGAGAACTGACGCGATTTTTGAAAACCTATCGGCGGCCGGCTCACGTATGACCGCCCTTGACAAATACCGGTAAGCATTGTATAATACCGTTTAATTCCATGATTCTGCTGTGAAAGGAACAACTCGCATATGAACGCCGACGGCGACACAGTCCCCCGACGAAATATCCATAAACGTGAATGAGATACAAGCAAGGCTTAGCGCGGCATCGCGTGGGGCTTTGCTTTTTTTGCGTGAATTTGCTTTTGCGGCAGCGCCGCCCATTTATCAACCAAGGAGTGTCTTTTTGTGGAAAATCTTCCCGAACAAATTGTATTACAGCTTGTTTTTATTCTGCTGAACGCCTTTTTTGCCGGCTCGGAGATCGCGTTTCTCTCGCTGAATCCCGTTAAGCTGGGCAAACAGGCCGACGACGGCGACAAAACCGCCGCCGCGCTGCTCAAGGTCGTGGAAAACCCCAACAGCTTTTTGTCCGCCATTCAGGTGGCCATCACGCTGTCCGGCTTTTTAAGCGCCGCCTTCGGTACGGCCAACTTCTCCGGTTATCTGAGCCATTTCCTCGTAACTACGCTGCATTTGCCGCTGTCGGCGGGCGCGGCGGGGGTCATCTCCACCGTGGTGGTCACCATCATCATCTCGTTTTTCTCCATCGCCTTCGGTGAGATGGTGCCCAAGCGCGTCGCCATGCAAAAGCCGATGCTGTTCGCCCGCCCCGCACTGACCGTTATGCGCGTGATCCGTTTCTGCTTTGCGCCGATGATCGCCCTGCTGGGCGTCACGACCAACGGCTGCCTGACGCTGTTCGGCATGAAAACCGAGGCCGAGGACGGCGTTGCCAGCGAGGAAGATCTGCGCCTGATGGTGGAAAACAGCGGTGAGCAAGGCACTATCGCCCACGAGGAGCAGGAGTGGATCGAGAATGTGTTCGATTTCGGCGACATGACCGCCAGCGGCGCCATGACCCCGGAACCTGACGTTACAGCGTTCTCTTTGGAGGACACCAACGAGGAGATCCTGCAAACCATCCGCGAAACCGGCCTGAGCCGCTACCCCGTGTACGACGAGGATATCAACGATATCTGCGGCATTCTGAACGCCCGCGATTTCCTGCTGAACCTGCAGGGCAACGACCCCCAGCCGCTGAAATCCCTGCTGCGCCCGGCCTATTTTGTGCCCGAAAGCGTACACGCCGACCAGCTGTTTAAGGATATGCAGGCACAAAAGCAGCACCTGGCCGTGGTTGTGGACGAGTACGGCGGCACGGCGGGCATTGTGACCATTGAGGACCTGCTGGAAGAAATCGTCGGTGATATTTTTGATGAGTTTGACCCCGCCGAGCCGAAGGACCTGACCGAAGTGGGCGAGGGCATCTGGCGCGTCAGCGGCAGTATGCGGGTGGAGGAATTTGCCGAGGAGCTGGACTTTACCCTGCCGGAGGACCGCGAATACGACACCGTGGCGGGCATGATTTTAAGCTGCCTGCCCTCCATCCCCGAGGACGGCACCACCCCGTCGGTGGAGACCTGCGGGATCCATTTTGATGTGCAAAGCATTGAGGACCGCAAAATTTTGTGGGCCGTGGCGCGCAAGATCGTGCCCGAAAAAGAGGACGAAGAATAATTCAGAAAAACAAAAAGGACGCGCAAGCGTCCTTTTTGCTTTATTCGGCTTTTTTGTTCAAGTTTAGCCCGTCTGCGCCGCACAGCAGGATAACGGGCAAAAAATTAACGATGTAGCGGCTTCGGGCTTCCCACAGCAGCAAGAACAGCAGCAGCCCAAACACCGCCATGCGGCCCACGGCGAAATCGGTATCACGGCGGCGGGCGGCGTTCAGGGCACCGACGGCGCACAGTATCCACAAGGACAGCTGCCAGGCATCGGCCAGGGTGTACGGCCAGCGCACATGCTTGGCGCCCGGTATGATAAACGCCGTAAAGATATTTTGCGGGTTCACGCCGCCGTGGTTCAGCTTTTGCTGCACATAGCACAGGCCGTCGCTGCAAATGTAGCACAGCTTGCGCCCCAAATGCTGCAGCGTGCCGCCCACGCCCATGCTGCACAGGCGCTGCCCGATGGTGCGCAGCGTAAAGTCCACACGCTCGTCGTAGGTGGGGTAGGCCAGCGTCAGCTTGTAATCGTCATCGTTGTAACCGCCGTCGCCGCTTAGCCCCATCATGACCCAGTGGGTGTAGGGGATAGGTGCGGCGTCGTAGCGGGGCAAGGCGGCTTTAGCGGCCCTGCTGCCCGCCGCCAGCAGTACGGCAAACAGCGCCAGAGAGGCGGCAAAACCGCGAAGCATCGCTTTTTTGCCGGGGGTTTTGTGCAGCAAAAAGTCCAGCACAAAGGCAACGGCCAAAATGGCGGCCGAAATTTTCAGCACTGCGGCGGCGGCCGTAAGCGCAAGCGCAAGAGCCTGCCAGCGGGCGGGCTTACTGCTTTGGCGGCCGCGCAGCCATGCCCACAGCGCGGCCGAAACCAGCGGCAGGGTGACGGTGTCGGTGTAGCAGATGGCACCGTAAAACAGCAGGGCGGGGCAGGTCAGGGCAAAGCAAAGGGCCAGAAGCCCGCGCTTTTTGCCCCACAAAAGGCAGGCACTTTGGTAGGCAAACCACTGCCCCGCGGCAATGCACAGGCAGCCGAACACCGTAAGTACGTTCATAAGCTGCTGTGCCCCCAGCGCATGGGCCACGGTAAACAGCCCGGCGTACAGCCACAGCAGGGCGGCGTTGTTGGGGTACAGCGCAAAATAATCCCCGGGGGGTGTGCCCTGCAAGACCAGTTCCTGCGCCTGACGGGCTACGATGGGGTAGTCCCAGCTGTCATTGGCACCGACGCGCAGCGTCCAGCAAAGCAGCAGACAAAAGGCCGTATACACCGCCAAAATCAGCGGTGCCGCCAAGGGGTGCGGCTGCCACGGACGCTGCCATAATTTCGTTACAGCGTACAAAATAACCAGCCATACGGCGGCAAGCCCCACCATGTACACAGGGTTGATCTCAAGGGTGGGGTTGTTGTGGAAAACCGTCACCAGCACAGCGACGGCAGCCAAAAGAACCCCCCACAGGGCTTGAAAACAGCGATAGAGTTTCATGGGCAGCTCCTTGATCGGTACGGTTTACGCCTTCGGGAAGGTCACCTTGATGGAAGTACCGCTGCCGACCTGACTTTGCAGGTCGATGCGGGCATCGTGCAAAAGGGCAATGTGCTTGACGATGGCCAGGCCCAACCCCGTGCCGCCGGTGGCCTTGCTGCGGCTTTTGTCCACGCGGTAGAAACGCTCAAACACGCGGGACTGGCTGTCCTGCGGGATGCCGATGCCGTTGTCCTCCACGATCAGGTAGGGGCAGCCGTCCGCGCCCGTGCCGCAGCGCAGCTCCACATGGCCGCCCGGCTGGTTGTAGCGTATGGCGTTGTCGCACAAATTGGTGGTCAACTCGCCCAGAAGGTCGCGGCTGCCATGCACGGTGGCGGGCTTGGCGTCGTATTGCAGGGTGATATAGGCGCGGCGGGCGTTCACGGTCATGGCCTGTGCGGTTTCCCTGACCAGCGCCGCCAGATCGATGTTCTGCATCTCCACGGGCTGCTCGTTGCGGTAGGCGGCCTGGTTGCTGTCCAGCTCGCTCAGCTGCAAAATGTCGCTGACCAGCGCGATCATGCGCAGCGCCTCCTTGTGGATGCGCGCCGCAAAGCCTGGGATATCCTCCGGCTTGGCCATGCCGCTTTCGATCAGTTCGGCATAGCCGGAAATGCTCGTCAGCGGGGTTTTCAGCTCGTGGCTGACGTTGGCCGTAAACTCGCGGCGCATCGTCTCGTTGTCCTCGCGCAGCTTGCGGTCGCTCTGCACGGTGCGCGCCAGCGGGATCAGTTCCTCATAGGGGACGTCGGCCTCGATGGTGTCAAGGTTTTCGGCCATGCGGGTGATGGGCTGCACCAGCCGATAGGTCATGGCGCGGCTGATGATGGCCGCACCCGCCAGAATCAGCAGCAGGGCCAGGCCGATCAGCGGCAGGCTGTTCATGCTGATGCCCCAGATGTTGGCCACGTCCTGCCCGACGCGCAGCACCTGTACGCCGTTCGGTGTGTCCAGCCGCAGGGCAAAATAGCGGCTCTCGACGCCCAGCGTGGCGCTGGTGCGGGTGGCCGCGCCCGTGCCGTTTTGCAGCGCGGCCTGTACTTCGGGGCGGTCGGCGTGGTTGGGCAGCTGCTGCGAGAAATTGTCGTACAGAACCGTGCCGTCCTGCGCAATCAGCGTAAAGCGCAGCGGCTGGTTTTGCGGCAGGCGGGCGGGCAGGTCGGCGGCATCGCCGTCAAATTCGGCGGCCACGGCAGCCCCGACGCTTTGCAGGTACTGATCTACGCGTTGGGCGTAAATTTGGCGGTACAGCACCGTGCAGAGCAAAAAGGTCAGTGCAACGCAAAAAAGATTGACCCACATCATAGCACTGCGGTAGCGGCGGCGCATGCTTTGGGGGGCTTTGCCGGTATCAGTCATCGTTGCCCTCCATGGTCAGCTTGTAGCCCACCTTGCGCACCGTGCGGATGGCGTCCCCCGCCGCGCCCAGCTTTTGGCGCAGCGTGCGCACGTGCATGTCGATGGTGCGGGATTCCAGCAGGTCGTCGCTGTCCCAGACTTCCTTCATGATGCGTTCGCGGGCCAGGACCTCCTCGGGGTGCTCCAAAAACAGATGCAGCAGCGCGTATTCCTTGTAAGTAAGCTCCACGGGGGCACCGGCGGCGCGGACGGTGCGGGAGGTGTCGTCCAGCTCGATATCGCCGAATTGCAGCAGGTGGCTGGGCGCGGGGGCGGCGGCCGCACTGCGGCGCAGCACGGCCTTTACGCGGGAAATAAACTCCATCACGCCGAAGGGTTTGCACAGGTAGTCGTCCGCGCCGTGGTCCAGCCCCTTGACGACGTCGATCTCGGCGGTTTTGGCCGTGACCATAATGACAGGCACGCGGCTGTACGCGGCGTCGGCGCGCAGCTTGCCCAAAATCTGGTAGCCGTCCTCGTCGGGCAGCATGACGTCCAGAATGACCAGCTCCGGTGTGATATCGCGCAGCATCGCCCAAAAGTGGGCGGCATCCTCGCAGCCGCGGGCGTCAAACCCGTTGGATTGCAGGGCGTATTCTTCCAGTTCGCGGATGCCGGAATCATCCTCAACGATCAGAATCATGATACAGGTCCTCCTCTATAAAAACAGTGCGCCGCCTCCGGCGCGTTTCGTCAGGTCGTACCCTTGGAAAATAGCGGCCCGGCAGCGGCACACGGTATGGTATTTACGCGTCTTTACGCTTCGTTTTCGGATTTTTCGGTGTCCTCCGCGCCGGCGTAGACCTCCGGCTCAAAGGTGTAGCGACCACGGTATTTCTCGTAGCGGCGTTCAAATTTAACGTCCTCGCCGTGCTTTACGGCGTTGAGGTATTCGTGGGTGTCAAACCTATCCAGCGAAACCTCGATCATGGCAACGGCAATGTTGGAGCAATGGTCGGCGATGCGCTCGTAGTTGGTCAGCAGATCGTCCAGCACAAAGCCGTACTCGATGCTGCATGCGCCCGCCTGCAGGCGGACGATGTGGCGGCTCTTGACCTCGCGCACCAGACCGTCCACGACTTCCTCCAGCGGCTCGATCTTTTTTGCCGCGTAGACGTCGTTTTTCTGGAAAGCGTCCACCGTGCGGTTTACGATATCCTGCACAGCCGCCTCCAGAACGCTGAGGTCGTTGAGGGCCTCCTCGCTGAATTGGATCGACTTATCGCGGATCTCCTTGGCCGCCTTGATGAGGTTGACGGCGTGGTCGCTGACGCGCTCGAAGTCGCCGATGGTGTGCAGCAGCGTGTTGACGGTGCGGTTATCATCCTGCGAGAGGTGCTTGGCGCTCAATTTGACAAGGTAGGTGCCCAGAACGTCCTCGTAGTGGTCGACGGCGTCCTCCTTGCGGTTGACCTCGTCGGCAATGGCGTCGTTCCAGACGCGGGTCGTGGACATAGCCTGCAAAAGTGCGGTGCGGCAGATCTCTGCCATATCGCCGCCCACCAGCATCGCGCGGCCGACGGCGACGGACGGGGTGGTCAGCAGACGTTCGTCCAGCAGGGAGTGCTGCTCGCCGCTGTCGGTGGGGGAGTCGGGCACGGTCATGATGGCCAGGCGTTCCAGCGCGCGGTTGAAGGGCAGCAAAATCGCGGTGGTGACTACGTTGAACACGGTGTGCACAATGGCGATGCCGAAGGTGTTGGCGGTTTCGTTAAAGAAGCTGAACCCGATGAGGGCGTTCAGGCCGTAGAACCCCAGCAGGAACACCACGGTGCCGATGAGGTTGAAATACAGGTGCACAAAGGCGGTGCGCTTGGCGTTTTTGTTGGCGCCCGCGCTGGAGATCAGCGCCGTGACGGTGGTGCCGATGTTCTGGCCCATGATGATGGGCACGGCGGCAGAAAAGGTGACCGCACCCGTGGAGCAGAGCGCCTGCAAAATACCCACGCTGGCCGAGCTGGATTGCAGCACGGCGGTAAGCACGGCACCGGCAACAACGCCCAGAACGGGGTTTTTGAAGCTGAGGAACAGCTGCATGAACCACGGTTCATCGGCCAGGGGACTCATGGCGGAGGACATAATGCCCATGCCGGTCATCAAAATGGCGAAGCCCAGCATAATTTTGCCCACGCCGCGGCGGCGGTCCTTGCCGAAGGTGTACAGCCAGATGCCGATAAAGCCCAGAATGGGGCTCCATGCGCTGGGGTTGAGCATCCGGGTGAGGAAGCTGTCACCTTCCAGGCCGGAAAGCGAGAGCAGCCAGCCGGTGACGGTGGTGCCCACGTTGGCGCCCATGATGACGCCGATGGCCTGGTGCAGTTCCATCAAACCGGAGTTGACGAAGCCGACGGCCATAACGGTGGTGGCACCGCTGGACTGAATGACCGCCGTGACGGCCATGCCCAGCAGCAGCGCGCGCAGGGGGGAGGCTGTCATGGTGGACAAGATGCCCTGCAGCTTGCTGCCGGCGGTTTGTTCCAGCGATTTGCCCATAAGGTCCATGCCGTACAGGAACATCGCAATGCCGCCCATCAGGGTGAACACATTAAAAATGCTCATGGGAAGTATACACATCCGTTCTTTTTAATACTGGGCGGAAACACACAGGCTTGCCGCACCCTATACCATTTTCTATTATATAGGATGTCCCCGCGGGTTTGCCATCATGCCAAGGTAAAGTGTTTGTAAAATTTATGTAAAACGGCCGTGCGCGGGGGGAACGGTTTGTAAAAAACATGCGCGGCCCTTCATCTATGCGGCATATTGCGGCGAAGTTATCCACAATGTATATCGGTTATCCACGTTGAAATTGTGGAAAACTCTGTGGAAAGTGTGGAAAACTCACCCACTTATGCACGGCCTGCACGATGCAAGGGCAAAAAATCGGTGGAAAACCCCGAAAATCCGCTGTGGAAATTCTGCGCTTTTCGACGGGAAACTGTTGCACTCCCCACGGGAAAATGTTAAAATAGGGTATTAAGGCAAACCGCAAGGAGGATTTTTCCGTATGGATTGGGTCGATAAACTGGAACGCCGCTTCGGGCATCTGGCCATTCCGCAGCTGGTCAACGGGCTGCTGGTCGGGCAGCTGATGGCCGGGCTGGTGGTGCTGCTGTTCAACCGCAATTTTGCATCATACATCGTTTTAAGCCGCCTCGCCCTGCTGCAGGGGCAGGTGTGGCGGCTGGTCACGTTTTTGTTCCAGCCCATCTGGCTGGGCGGCGTCTTTGGCGTGCTGAACCTGCTGTTCTACTACTGGCTGGGCAACGCGCTGGCCCGCGTCTGGGGCG
>USNZ01000042.1 GCA_900556255.1 uncultured Oscillospiraceae bacterium | reverse complement strand
CCCGCCGCAAAGCCCGATCCTGCCGCCAACATACGCCGATCGGGGCGCATCGGCAGTGCCAGCAGCCCGCCCAGCGCCGTCGAAAGCCCGGCCAGCGTCGTCAACAAAAAGGACAACGGCAACACCTCCTTAAATGTAAATATACGCGCCGCAGCGCACGGTTATGTTGCGGCGGCGCGCAAAACGTGGTATAATTACGCTAACTGAGTGTATGCAAAAGGGGGTGCCGAACCGTGAAAACCAAGCTGGCCGCCGCGCTGTTCGCGCTTTGTTTGCTGAGTGGCTGCGCACTGTCCGCCGACACCGAGGCCCTGCTGCGCGCCCCCCAGCTTTCGGGCGAGAGCCGCGCCCTGCAAAAGGCGCTGAACAACTACCTGAACACCGCTGTAACGTTAAAATATCCCAACAGCGGCGACTTTTTGTCCCCCTTTGCCTTTGGCGATTGGGACGGTGACGGCGACGACGAGGCCGCCGTTTTGTACACCGCCGACAGCGCCGGCACCAATGTCTGGCTGGCCGTGCTGGAGGCCGACGTCGACGGAGACGGCTGGCATGTCAGCCAGACCGTGGAGGGCCTCAGCAGCGAGGTGGAGGTTTTCTCGGCCGCGCACCTGCGCGACACCGTAAGCCAGCAGCTGATCGCGGGCTACACCAGCGCCCAGGGCGACAGCTATCTGGTCGTGTACCGCTACGCCGACGGCAGCCTGAACACCGTCATCAGCCAAAGCTATACCAACATGATCCTGGCCGACTTTACCGGCAAGGGCGACACCCAGGACCTGGTGCTGGCCCTGCCTGCCGAGAGGGATTTCGGCGGCGTGGCCCTGCAGCTTTTGACCAACGTGGACGGCGAGTTCCGCAGCGCCCAGACGCTGAATCTGGGCGAGGGCATTTACACCGGCTGCGCGGCGCTGCAGGCGGGGCGCGGCATCGACGAGCACACCTATCTGGTCATGGACGCCTACTCCGACAGCGGCAGCCTGGTGTCCGACATTATAACCTATGACGAGGAAACGGGTTTTTTGCAATCCTACCACCCGCCCGGCGTCAGCAGCGTTTTTGCGGGCACCCGCCGCTACGACACCACGCTGCTGAGCTGTGACATTGACCAGAACGGCACCGTGGATATCCCCGTGGAGGCCGAGGACGGCGGCGTGATCGTTTCGCCACTGGACAAACGGCTGCGGTTTGTCCTCTGGCAGGACTACGCGGGCAAGAACGGCGGCAAGTCCACCTTCGGCGTGTACGATGCGTCCAACCGCATCTTTTACGGGCTGCCCCTTGTGCTGCGCAAAAACGTGATGCTGCGTCCGCTGGCCAACGGCAGCGGCTGGCAGATCTGCAGCCAGCAGGGCACCGTGACCTACTGCGAGCTGCGCATGGTGGAGGCGACAGCCGCCGACAACGAACAATACACCCGCATCGCCAACGTGGGCAGCCAGCAATTACAGGTGCGCGTACTGACGAGCTATGCGGGGTTGACCGTGGAATACATCCAAAAACACACCGTCCTGTTGGGCGCAGAATGAGAGGAAATCTTGTATGAAACGTGTTCTACTTGTTGAGGACGAGGCCAGCATCCGCGAGTTGGAGGTGCTAAACCTGAAAATGAGTGGCTGGGAGGTGCTGGAGGCCCCCACCGCCGAGCGCGCACTGGAAATTTTGCACAGCGGGGAAACCTGCGACGCCGCGCTGCTGGACATTATGCTGCCCGGCATGGACGGCCTGAGCCTGTGCGAGACCATACGCCGCGAAAACAGCGAGATCGGCATCATCATGGTGTCGGCCAAAGGGCAGGAGAGCGACAAGATCCGCGGGCTGTCCATCGGCGCGGACGATTACATCACCAAGCCGTTCTCCATGTCGGAGCTGATCGCCCGCCTGGAGGCGCTTTGCCGCCGTATCCACCGCACCGCCCCCACCGCCGCCGAGCAGGCGCCCGAGCAGTTGGTCAGCGGACCGTTTACGCTGGACGAAAAGGGCCGTGTGCTGTACAAAAACGGCAAGCCCATTGACCTGACGCAGGTGGAGTTCCAGATCATGGAGCTGTTTATCCGCAACCCGTCCACGGCGCTGGTGCGCGAGAAAATTTTGGAGGGCGTCTGGGGCAAGAGCTACTACGGCGATGTAAAAATTGTGGACGTGAACATCCGCCGCCTGCGCATGAAGGTGGAGGATGAACCCAGCAACCCCCAGCACATTTTGACCGTGTGGGGGTATGGGTATCGGTGGAATGCGTAAGGAAAAAAGCCGGAGCGCGGTAGGGGCGGGGCATGCCCCGCCCGCGGTTTTGCGGCTGCAATAACATAACGGGTCATTCGTAGGGGCGGCATAAATGCCGCCCGTTGCAGCTAAACCGGTAATGCGACATAACGGGTAAACCGCACGGGACGGTCAAGACCGTCCCCTACAAACCTACCGATACTTCCCTGTTATCGCAAAAAATCCCGGCTGCCGCAAATTTCCCCGGCGGGGTGGGGTCACCCCGCCCTACGGGGCGATGATAACGGGGCCTCCGCGGCGTTTTAAGAAGTGCGCGCGCGGCGCGCACACCAAATTTATTATCTATTATTTCTTATCTCTTATTTACAAACCACAAACATACCGGGCCATTGCAAACTTAACTTGAAGGGGGGTGCGTCCTGTGCAAAACACCAGTATTGTTCAGCGCTGGGTGCGCGGCAGCTTGCTGATGACCGTGCTGGCGCTCATTCTGGCAGATGGGCTGTTTTTGTATTTCAGCTACCGCACACTGTACGGCGGCGTACAAAGCGCGATGGAAAACCGATTTTCCACCATCGAGGGCCGCGCTTGCGGAACATCTTCTCGTTGACGTTGCGCATGCAGGCCACAGGCACGGCGGGCAATGCCGCCGTCACCGCCGAAAGCCGTGCCCGCACCCTGCGCCGCACGGTGGAGCAGTTTGACGAAAAAGACAAGTTCGAGTTTATGCTGCTGGACGCATCGGGCGTCATTCTGGCAAACAGCAGCGGTATCCGCAGCGCCGATCTGACCGGCGGCAGCGACTTCGCGCTGGCACTCTTGCAGGGAAGCGGCAACGACATCTACACCACCACGCAGGGCGAGCGCGTCATGGCCGAAACCGTGCTGGTGCCCTACGCGGCGGGCAACATTGCGGCCATGCGCCTGGTCACCAGCCTGCGCCTGGCCGACGAGCAATGGTGGAACACCGTCACGCTGGCCGTGGGGCTGGGGCTGCTGATCTTCCTGTTCTCGGTGTGGAGTGGGCTGTTTTTTGTGCGCTCCATCGTGCGGCCGCTGGGCGAGGTGGAAACCACCGCCAACCGCATTGCCCACGGCGACTTGCGCGCGCACCTGCCCGACACCCGCTACGATGATGAGATCGGCCGCCTGTGCAAGACCATCAACCAGATGGCGGGGGATCTGGCCGAGACCGACCGCCTGAAAAACGAGTTCATCTCCTCGGTCAGCCATGAGCTGCGCACCCCGCTGACCTCCATAAAAGGCTGGGTCGAGACCATCGAAAACATCGACGACCCCAACAGCGAATACTGCCGCCGCGGGCTGGCGGTCATCGGCACCGAGACCGACCGCCTGTACACCATGGTGGAGGAACTGCTGGATTTCTCCCGCCTGCAAAACGGAATCAAGCTGAACTGCCAGGTGCTGGACCTTGTGGCCGAGGCCACCGATGCCGCCCTGTTTGTGGAGGCGCGGATCCGGCAGGAGGGGCTGCATCTGGAATACAGCGAGCCGCCCGAACCGTACCCCGTGTGGGCCGACCCCGCGCGGCTGCGGCAGGTGTTTGTCAATATTCTGGACAATGCCATCAAATATTCAACGGCAGGCGGCACGATTTTTATCACGCTGACCCGCACCGCCGATACCTTTACGGTGGCCGTGCGCGACCAGGGACGCGGCATTGCGCCCGATGATCTGGAAAAGGTCAAGCAGAAATTTTTCAAGGGCAAAAACGCCGTGCGCGGTTCCGGCATCGGCCTGGCCGTGGTGGACGAGATCGTGTCCGCCTTGGGCGGCTGGGTGGAGATCACCTCGGCGCTGGGGCAGGGCACGACGGTATCGGTAGTTTTGCCGGTGTACCGCCCCGGGCAGGAGCATCTGCACGAAAAAATTTGAATTTTTTCGTGCAGAGATAAAAATGAATAGATAATAGATAATAATGAAGGTGCGCCGCCCCCGGCGGCGCGTTTGAAAAAATACCGAATTTATTATTTATTATTTGCAAAACGCCCGTTTTGTTTGTGCCGCAGGCACAAACTCCACCTTATTTATTATCTTTTATCTCTTATCTTTTATCTAAATTTATTATCTTTTATCTAAAAAAGGAGCCACTATGTCCCACCCGCAAACCTCCCCCCACTTCAAAACTTCCATCGGCGGTCAGGCACTGATGGAGGGCATCATGATGCGCGGCCCGCAAAAAATCTGCTGTGCCGTGCGCAAGCCCGACGGTACCATCGACCTGAGCTACGACACCGTGACCACCCACTGGTACAACCGTGTGCCGCTGGTGCGCGGCGTCTGCAACATGGCCGAGAACCTCTATAAGGGCTACCACTACCTGATGCACGCCGCCGACATCGCCATGCAGGACGACGAGGAACCGCAGTCCCGCGCGGACCGCTGGCTGGAAAACCACCCCGCCGCGCAAAACGTCATGATGGCGCTGTCCGCCTTTGCGGGCGTGGCGCTGGCGCTGTTCCTGTTTACCTTTCTGCCCACCTTTTTGACCGGGCTTCTGCCGCTGGGGCACTGGCCGCGCGTCATTCTGGAAGGCGCGCTGAAAATGGGTATCTTCCTTTTATATATGTTCCTCTGCACCCGCATAAAAGAGCTGCACCGCGTGTTTGAATACCACGGCGCCGAGCATAAGACCATCGCCTGCTACGAGGCCGGCCTGCCCCTTACGGTGGAAAACATCCGCAAGCAAAGCCGTTTCCACCCCCGCTGCGGCACCAGCTTTATGATTCTGGTCATCATCATCAGCATCTTTTTGTACGCCGTTCTGCCGTGGACGGGCACGGCGCTGCGCATCGTGTACAAGCTGTGCATGTTCCCACTTTTGGTCGGTATATCGTATGAATTGCTGAAATGGTGCGGGCGCTCCGAAACAAAGCTGGCAAAAATCCTGTCCCAGCCCGGCTTGTGGATGCAGCACCTGACCACCTTTGAGCCGGACGATTCCATGATAGAGGTCGCCATCGCCGCCGTGACCCCCGTTCTGCCCGAAACCCAAGAGGAGGCGCGCTGGTGAACGCAAGTTTTCAACAGCTCTGTGCAAAACTTGCGGCGGCGGGTGTGCCCGATGCCCGCTATGACGCGGCGGAGCTGTACCGCTTTGTCACGGGGCGCGACCCGCGTCTGGACACCGCCCCCACGCCCGCCGAAGCCGAAAAACTGGCGGCACTGGCCGAGCGACGCGCTGCCCGTGAACCGCTGCAATACCTGCTGGGAGAGTGGGATTTTTACGGTATGACGTTAAAAGTAGGCCCCGGTGTGCTCTGCCCCCGCGCCGATACCGAGACCGTGTGCGAGGCCGCGCTGCAGCTTTTGCAGGGCGCTGCCAACCCCACGGTCTACGACCTTTGCGCGGGCACGGGCTGCCTGGGGCTGGCCATCGCTGCACAGCGTCCCGATGCCGCCGTGACCTGCGTGGAAAAAAGCGATGCGGCATGGCCCTACCTGACCGCCAACGCGGCGGGCACACCCAACCTGCGCACCGTGCAGGCGGACGTCTTTACCTTTTGGCAGACGCTGCCGCAGGGCGGCGCGGACTTGATCATCTCCAACCCGCCGTACCTGACGGCGGACGAGATGGCGGCGCTGATGCCTGAAACCGCCCGCGAGCCTGCCATGGCGCTGGACGGCGGCGCGGACGGGCTGGACTTTTACCGCCTGCTGACTGCGCACTATCAGGTGGCGCTGCGCCCGGGCGGGTGGCTGGTTTTGGAGATCGGCTGGCAGCAGGCGGACGCCGTGCTGGCGCTGGGCGCGCAGTTCGGCTGGCAAAACGCAAGCTGCCGCAAGGACTACGGCGGCAACGACCGCGCGGTTTTGCTGCAAAAATCACCGCTTTTGGGGTGAAAATCCCGCTTATGGTACGCCAAGAACACAACAAAAGGTTGTAATTTGCAAAAGTATCGTATATAATAGGAACAAACGCAAAACCTAAACGCGATGCACGGGCAGCCCGCAGGGCCGCAGCGGCGCACGATGAACCACGATAAAAGGAGAAATTGACCATGGCAGCAAAAAAAGATACCGCGCTCAAAAGCCCGGCCCCCGCGTCCGATAAGAAACAGGCACTGGAAACCGCGCTGGCGCAGATCGAAAAACAGTTCGGCAAGGGTGCCGTTATGAAGCTGGGCGCCAACGTGACCATGCAGGTCGACGCCATCCCCACGGGCAGCCTGGGGCTGGACTTGGCGCTGGGCATCGGCGGTGTGCCCCGCGGCCGTATAGTGGAGGTCTACGGGCCTGAATCTTCGGGCAAAACCACGCTGGCACTGCAAATTTTGGCCGAGGCACAGAAGATGGGCGGCGAGGTCGCCTTCATCGACGTCGAACATGCGCTGGACCCCACCTACGCCAGCGCCCTGGGTGTTGACATCGACAGCCTGCTGGTCAGCCAGCCCGACACGGGCGAGCAGGCGATGGAGATCTGCGAAGCGCTGGTGCGCTCCGGCGCAATCGACGCCATTGTCGTGGACTCTGTCGCCGCCATGGTGCCCCGCGCCGAAATCGAAGGCGAAATGGGCGACAGCCACGTCGGCCTGCAGGCCCGCCTGATGAGCCAGGCCCTGCGCAAATTGACGGGCGTCATCGGCAAGACCAACACCGTCTGCATCTTTATCAACCAGCTGCGCGACAAGGTCGGCGTCATCTACGGCAGCCCCGAAGTCACCACCGGCGGCCGCGCGCTGAAATACTATTCCAGTGTGCGCATCGACGTGCGCCGCATCGAGGGCCTGAAGGATTCCACGGGTGCCTTTATCGGCAACCGTACCCGCGCCAAGGTCGTCAAGAACAAGGTCGCGCCCCCCTTCCGTGAGGCGGAATTTGACATCATGTTCGGCGAGGGCATCTCCAAGGTCGGTGAAATCCTCGACCTCGGCGTCAAGCTGGGCGTCGTGCAAAAGAGTGGCGCCTGGTTCAACTACGGCGAAATGCGCCTGGGCCAGGGCCGCGACAACGCCAAGGCCTACCTGAAAGAGCACCCCGAGGTGGCCGATGAGATCGAAAAGATCGTGCGCGAAAACGCCGAACGTCTGCTGGCCGCCGGCAAAAAGGGCACCGTCAAGCAGCTTGACCCGTCCGAGCTGGTCAAGCCCGCCGCCGCCCCTGCCGCCGCTGCCCCTGCCGCCCAGACCACCGGCAGCGAGGCCGACCTGGACATTATGGTTGACGAATAATGCCCACCCTGACCCAGATAAAAGAGACAAAAAAAGGCCGCTTTGCGTTGTTTTTTGACGGCGAGTTTGCCTTTTCTCTCGATGAGGAGACCTACGTCAAGGCGCACCTGAACCCCGACGATGTGCTGGACGATTGGCAGATCGACGAGCTGCGCAAGCAGAGCGACACCCGCCGCGCGCTGGACAAGGCGATGGATTATCTTTCGCTGCGCGACCATGCGGCGGGGGAGTTGTACCAAAAGCTGTGCCGCAAGTTTGACGCACACAGCGCCGCCTATGCGGTGGCCAAGGCGGGGGAGTTGGGGCTTTTGAACGATGCGGGTTTTGCCCGACGCCGCGCGGCCGAGCTGCTGCGCAAGCGGAAGTCCCGCCGTGATATTCTGAACGATTTATCGCTGAAAGGCATCGACCGCGACACCGCCGCCGAGGTGGTGGAGGAGTTATTTGCCGCCGATGAAAACGGCACCGACCCCGAACTTGCCACCGCCCGCGATCTTGTGCAGCGGCAGTACGCCGCCAAGCTGGCCGCCGGACGGCGGGATTTAGTCGCCGCCGCCTTAGCCCGCCGCGGCTTTGACCGCAGTGTGATACGGCAGGTGTTGGAGGAGTCGGAAGGTTGATGTACTTTCTTTGGACGCCCAAAGAAAGTACCAAAGAAAGGCGCCGCTGTTTCGACGCAGCGGACCCACGACCAGGGGCTACTCGCCCCCTGGACCCCCAAATATGTGGGTCGCGGACGGGCGGGGCTAAAAAATCGTCAAGACACATTTTTTGACGCCCCGCCCACCCACTCCCGTCTTACGGCTCCGCCGATA
>USNZ01000041.1 GCA_900556255.1 uncultured Oscillospiraceae bacterium | reverse complement strand
GCCAGCCAGATACTGGCCGTGCAGGCAGTGTCCTCCAGCATGGCGCAGAGCAGGTGCTCGTTTTCGGCCTTGGGGCGGTTGGCGGCGTGTGCCCCCAGCACGGCAAATTCCAGGGCCTTGCGGCTTTCGCAGGCAAGGTCGTTTTTGTGCAGGCGGCAGGGTGCGGCGGTTGGCTGTAAAGCAGTATTACTTTGCAGTGCGGCAGCCGTGATATGCTTGCGGTGCAAAAAGTCTGCGGCGGGGCCTTGGGCACAGCGCAGCATCGCCAGCAAAAAATGTCCGGTGTCAGCCTCGCGGCAGCCCTGCTTGCCGGCCAGCGCCAAGGCGGTGCGCACGGTGCGGCTGGTCTGCCGCGAAAGCCCTTTATACAGATAGAACATGGTGTCCCCCTTGCTTTGAGTTTCCGATACTGCAAGTATAGGCCGCGATAGCGCAAATAATCATCGAAATCGGGCCAATCCCGCCATGACAAATGCAAAAATGTGTGTTATAATACAGTCTATACGCTTGTATGTAATAGTAAGAGGTTGTAGAGGTGGTTGTGTGCGTAAATTGATGCGCTACATCAGGGGCTACGAAAAGCAGGCGGTTTTAGCGCCTTTGTTCAAAATGCTGGAGGCCTGTTTTGAATTGTTCGTTCCCCTTGTGGTGGCAGGTATTATCGACACGGGTATCAAAAATGCGGATATCGTGTATATCTGGCAGCGCTGCGGGCTGCTGGTGATTTTGGCGGCGGTGGGACTGGCTTGCAGCCTGACCGCACAGTATTTCTCCGCCACGGCGGCGCTGGGCTTCGGCACGGCGCTGCGGAAGGATCTGTTTAGACATATAGATACTTTGAGTTACAGTGAGTTGGACGGTATCGGTACGCCGACGCTGGTCACCCGGATGACCAGCGATATCAATCAGGTGCAAAACGGCGTCAACCTGACACTGCGCCTTTTGCTGCGCTCCCCCTTTATCGTGCTGGGTGCGCTGGTGATGGCGTTTTCCATCAGCCCGCGGCTGACGGTGCTGTTTCTGGTTGTGACGGCGATGATCTCGCTGATCATCTGGGGTATTATGCGCACTACGGTGCCCATCTACCGCGATGCCCAGAACCATCTGGACCGCGTTACCCTGCTGACCCGCGAAAACTATGTGGGCGCCCGCGTAGTGCGTGCTTTTGCACGCCAGCCCGATGAGCTGGCTGCCTTTGTGCAGACTAACGACCGGCTGAAGGCTATCCAGACTAAGGCGGGGCGTATCTCCGCCCTGATGAACCCGCTGACCTATCTGGTCGTGAACCTTGGTATCATTGCCATTTTGGTGCGCGGCGGGCAGCAGGTCAACAGCGGTGCCCTGACGCAGGGGCAGATCATTGCGCTGATCAACTATATGAGCCAGATTCTGATCAGCCTGCTGCGTTTGGCGGATCTGGTTATCTCGGTTACGCGGGCGCTGGCCAGCGGGGCGCGTGTCAATGAAATTCTGAACACCCGGACCACGATGCCCGACCCCGCCGCTGCCGAGCTGCCCCCGGTTGACAATGCCCCGGCAGTCGCCTTGGATGGCGTGACCTTCCGCTACCGCGGCGCGGGTGCCCCCAGCCTGACCGATATCGGCTTTACCGCCCGAAACGGCGAAACCGTGGGTGTCATCGGCGGTACGGGCAGCGGTAAAACAACGCTGGTCAACCTGATCGCGCGTTTTTATGATGCCGATACCGGCAGCGTAAAGCTGTTTGGCCACGATGTAAAGGAATACAGCTTTACACAGCTGCGCCGCATGGTTGGCATTGTGCCGCAGCAGGCTGTGCTGTTCACCGGTACAATACGCGAGAACATGCAGTGGGCGGCCCCGAACGCCGATGACGATGCTATCTGGCGGGCGCTGGAGATTGCCCAGGCAGCCGATTTTGTGCGCAGCAAGCCGGGTATGCTGGACGCCCCTGTGGAAACCGCTGGGCGCAACTTCTCCGGCGGGCAGCGCCAGCGTTTGACCATCGCCCGTGCGCTTGTGCCGCAGCCGAAAATCCTGATTCTCGATGACAGCGCCTCGGCTTTGGATTTTGCCACCGATGCCGCTTTGCGCAGGGCAATCAAGGAAAAGACCAAGGGCATGACGGTGTTTATCGTGTCGCAGCGCGCCGCCAGCGTGCAGCGCGCCGACCACATTCTGGTGCTGGACGATGGCCGCCTTGTGGGTGATGCCCCCCACGCAGAACTCCTGAAAACCTGCGAGATTTATAAGGAAATCTGCCTGAGCCAGCTCAGCCGTGAGGAGGTGGCCCAAACGCTATGAACAAGAAAACAAATACAAGCACTGTGCGCCGCGTGCTGGGGCTGATACGCCCGTATACCGGTTGGGTGGTTTTGACGCTGACCTTGGCGCTTATCACGGTGGTCACTACCCTGCTGGCGCCTGTCATTACAGGCCGTGCGGTGGATCGGATCCTCGGCCCCGATGCGGTAGACTTTGGCGCTGTGGCAAGGCTGGCCGCGGTGTTGGCCGCTACCATCGGCTGTACGTCGTTGGCACAGTGGCTGATGAATGTTGTCAACAATCGCATTACCTTTCAGGTCGTGCGTGATATGCGCGTACAGGCATTTGAAAAGCTCGAAAGCCTGCCCCTCAAATACATGGATGCCCACCGCCCCGGCGATGCCATCAGCCGCATCACCACGGATGTCGAACAGTTCAGCGACGGTTTGCTGATGGGCTTTACCCAGCTGTTCACCGGCGTTTTGACCATTGCGGGTACCTTGGGCGTGATGCTCTTTATCGACTGGCGCATTGCGCTGGTTGTCGTGGCACTGACGCCGCTTTCTATCTTTATGGCGCGCTACATTGCCACGCACACCTACTCCATGTTCAAGCTGCAAAGCGAGACACGCGCCGAGATGACAGGCCTTGTGGAGGAACTGGTCGGCAATGAGCAGCTGGTGCGCGCCTTCGGGTACGAGAGCCGCGCCGAGGCCCGCTTTGATACCATCAACAAGGCGCTGCAAAAATGCGGTGTCCGCGCAGTGTTCTTCTCCTCCATGACCAACCCCTGCACGCGGTTTGTCAATGCGCTGGTGTATGCGTCGGTGGGGATCCTGGGTGCGTTTGTGGCCATCGGCGGCGGCATTACCGTGGGTCAGCTCTCGGTCTTTCTGAACTACGCCAACCAGTACACAAAACCCTTCAACGACATCTCCGGCGTTATGACCGAGCTGCAAAACGCCGTGGCATGCGCCCGGCGTGTGTTTGATTTGATTGACGAAACGCCGATCGTGCCCGATGCCCCCGATGCGCATGTGCTGGAAAAAGGTGCCGGCGAGGTAACGTTTGAACATGTTAAATTCCGCTACCTGCCCGATGTGCCGCTGATCGAGGATATGAATCTGGCGGTGCAGCCCGGACAGCGCATTGCCTTGGTAGGCCCCACCGGCTGCGGCAAGACAACGCTGGTCAACCTGCTGATGCGCTTTTATGAGATAAACGGCGGCAGCCTGAGGGTGGACGGACATCCCATTGATACCGTGACCCGCGACAGCCTGCGCGCCAACCTGGGTATGGTTCTGCAGGAAACCTGGCTGAAATCCGGCACGGTGGCGGATAACATTGCCTACGGTAAGCCCGATGCAAGCCGGGAGAAGATTATAGCTGCTGCCAAAAAGGCCCGCGCGCACAGCTTTATCTGCCGCTTGCCCAACGGGTACGACACCGTCATTGCCGAGGACGGCGGCAACATCAGCCAGGGCCAACGCCAGCTGCTGTGCATTGCCCGCGTGATGCTGCGCCGCCCGCCGATTTTGATTCTGGACGAGGCGACCTCCAGCATCGACACCCGCACCGAAGTTCTTGTACAGGATGCTTTTGAGGAATTGATGAAAGGCCGAACCAGCTTTATTGTGGCGCATCGGCTTTCTACCATAAAAAATGCCGACCAGATTCTGGTTATGAAGGCCGGCAACATTATTGAACGCGGCACCCATGACGAGCTGCTGGCGCAGGGCGGTTTTTACGCTTCGCTGTACCAAAGCCAGTTCGCAAAAGCATAAAAAAGAGTGGGAAAAAAGGAGAGGTTATTATGAGCAAAACCGTAGTACCGCAGGATTACAAAAGCCTGCTGGGGCTGTACGACACCCAAAAGGCCATCGGCCTTATCAAGACGGTCTTTCAGGAAAAGCTGAGCCTGGCGCTGCACCTGAACCGCGTCACCGCGCCCCTGTTTGTGCCGCAGGGCAGCGGCTTGAACGACGACCTGAACGGCGTTGAGCGCCCCGTGCAGTTTGATGTTCCCTGCCTGGACGACCACGCCGAGGTCGTGCACAGCCTGGCCAAGTGGAAGCGCTTTGCCCTGTACAAGTACGGCTACCGTCCCGGTCAGGGTCTTGTCACCGACATGAACGCTATCCGCCGCGACGAGGAACTGGACAACCTGCACAGTATCTATGTTGACCAGTGGGACTGGGAGCGTGTCATCACCAAGGAAAACCGCACGCTGGAATTTTTGCAGGAGACCGTGCGCGATATCGTGGACGCTGTGTGCGCAACGTCTGACGAGCTGCGCTGGAAATTCCCTGCATTAAAGGTCATCCGTCTGAACCGTGATGTGACTTTCTTCACATCGCAGGAGTTGGAGGACCTCTACCCCAACAAGACCCCCAAGGAGCGCGAGAACATCATTACCCGTGCGCACGGCACGGTCTGCATTATGCAGATCGGCGGCAAGCTGAAAAGCGGCGAAAAGCACGACGGCCGCGCCCCCGACTACGATGACTGGACGCTGAACTGCGATATCCTGTTCTGGCACAAAACATTGGAATGTGCACTGGAACTGTCCAGCATGGGCATCCGCGTGGATGCCGATGCCATGCGCCGTCAGCTGGCGGAGGCCGGCTGCCCCGAACGTGCGCAGCTGCCCTTCCACAAGCTGCTGTTGGACGGTACCCTGCCCCTGACGATGGGCGGCGGTATCGGCCAGAGCCGTCTGTGCATGCTGTTGCTGGGCAAGGCACATATCGGTGAGGTGCAGGTCAGCCTGTGGGATGACGCCACCACCGAAATCTGCCGCAAAAACCAAATCGAACTGCTGTAATTTGACCGTATAAACCATACCCGCAGCTTGGGGCAAAAGCCGTAAGCTGCGGGTATTTTTGCGGCAACAAAAGCAGCAAGAAATGCAGGGTAAAAACCGGAAAACAGCTTTCTTTTTCTGCGGCAATCTGCTATAATAAAAAGCCACTGTTGATTTTATAAAAGAGGGAGAAATTATGAGTTCCGCATCCAAAACGCTGACGGAAGGCCCCCTGGCCAAGCAAATTTTGCTGGTCAGTCTGCCGCTGGCGCTGTCAAACCTGCTGCAGGTCTTGTTCAATATGTCTGACGTTGCCGTTGTGGGCCGCTTTGCGGGTTCCATAGCACTGGGCGCTGTGGGGTCCACCAGTACCTTTGTTACGCTGTTTACCGGCTTTTTGATCGGTTTAAGCAACGGCATTAACGTTCTGGTGGCCCGCTACTACGGTGCAAAGCACCCGAAGGACGTTGACAAGACCGTGCACTCCGGTTTGGTTGTCAGTCTTGCAGCGGGCGTTGCACTGCTGCTGGTGGGACTGTTCGGCTCCCCTGCCATGCTGCGTCTGCTCAATACCAAGGCCGACCTGATGGACGGCGCCGTTCTGTATCTGCGCATTTACTTTTTGGGTATGCCGGCGCTGGCGCTGTATAACTTCGGCAATGCCGTGTTCAGCGCTATGGGCGAAACCAAAAAGCCGCTGGCTTACCTGAGCATTGCCGGTGTTTTGAATATTGCACTGAACCTGCTGTTTGTCATTGTGTTCCAACTGAGCGTGGCGGGCGTCGCGCTGGCCAGCACGATTGCACAATGTGTTTCCGCCGCCCTGATTTTGCGCGCCCTGACGAAGGTGCAGGACTGCTATGCGCTGGACTTCAGCAAGCTCGGCCTGGACGCGGCCATCACCCGCCGTATACTGCTGCTGGGTGTGCCGGCCGGTTTGCAAAATGCGGTGTTTGCCATTGCCAACCTGTTTATCCAGGCGGGCGTCAACTCCTTTGACACATTGATGGTCAAGGGCAACTCGGCAGCAGCCAACGCCGATGCAGTGATTTACGACGCTATGGCAGCCTTCTATATGGCTTGCGCCAGCTTCATGAGTCAGAATTTCGGTGCAGGAAAGCTCGACCGTGTCAAGAAAAGCTACTTTATCAGCCTGGCCTATTCCTTTGGTCTGGGTTTTGTTCTGGGCGGTGGGCTGCTGCTGTTCGGGCGGCAATTCCTGAGCCTGTTCACAACCGAGGCCGCCGTTATGGACGCCGGCATGAAACGCGTACAGGTCATGGCGCTGGCATATTGCATTTCGGCTTTTATGGACTGCACGATTGCAGCCTCGCGCGGGCTTGGCAAAACGGTGGGGCCCACGGTGATCGTGATCATGGGTTCCTGTGTGTTCCGTGTGATCTGGGTGTACACGATTTTTGCCCGTATCCACACCATTCCTGCACTTTACCTGCTGTATCCCTGCTCCTGGGCTATCACGGCCGCCGCCGAAATCGTTTATTTTGTGTCCGCGTACCGTCACTCGGTGCAGATATTCGAGCAAAACAAAATTGCAGAAGAACTTGCCGTAAAAACCTAATTAAAAAATAAAACCGCCGCAGAACGAAATTCATCGTTCTGCGGCGGTTTTTTGGAGCTAGTAACAGGAATCGAACCTGCAACCTGCTGATTACAAATTGCCAATTCTTAGCGTTGCATCGTTAAATATCGTGTGATATTGTGCGATAATTCGTATATCTGCTTGTTGTGTCTTTTGGTGGTTTTTAGTAGTTTTCAATGCAATTATGCCCAATTTATGACCATTTTTACAGCCCCATAAATGGGAAAAGCGCCCCTTGCGGTGTTATTCTGCTATCGGTTCATAACCGTTCTTTTTCTGGTTTTTCTTTTCGGCCGCTGCCCATGCAGGAATCTTGTCATTGTCGGGCTGTTCGCCTGCCGTGTCCGGGTTCTTCCAAATCTCAGTTGTAATGTCGTCAAGTTCTTTTGATAATGCATCAAGGTTGGAAATCGTTGAATAAAGCGCGTCTGCTTCAAAGCTACTTATAGTTGCGCTCGAACATTCCGAAAACCACGCAAAAACAAGATGGGCGTTGCTGACGGCGCAGCCGATACGAATATTAATGTCATCAAGATGTGTTGCAATATTTTCGTTGATTTGCATTGTAAATCCTCCTATAACGCCCGTATAGCCTGATAGCACAGCTTTGTTTATTGCAGAATTTTTTTATAAAATGTGTATAATTCGCATTGCTAAACTGGTCAATACGGATGCGACTACGCACAATGGGATTTCTACAACTAATAAAAATAGAATTTCGTGCTTTTTCTCAAACCGACTTAGTTTATAGGTGATGTCAAGAATCACACATTCCACAAAAATGAAAAAATCAGTTATCTTTTCCATTTCTATTCACCTCGTATTTTTCAATTAGTTTCTCCTGCACTTCATACGGCAATTTTATGATATCCTTGATAATAATCTCTATCAATTCTTCTTTTTTCATAAGTTTCCCCCTGTTATGCTTCAATCGGCTGCACTTGGCTTGCGCCGAAAAAACTTGCCGTGTACGTCTTGCCATCGCCGTGACTTGCCCAGATCAGGACGGCGCGGAAAAGCGCCTTGCTGCCGTGAATCACTTCATAGCCCGCCGCTTTCCAGTCAGCCCACGTTTTGCAATCCTCTCCAATCCCGGTGGTTGCTTTGGCTGCTGCAATCGCTGCCGCGTTCTGTGGGCGGGCTTTGGCGCTCTGCCAAGCTCTGTGCAGGGCTTCGGCAAATACTATCCCTCCTTTACGGAAAATCGCCCACGCACGGCTCATAATCGCGCTAAGGTCATACTGCTTCATTGCTTGCTCCTTTACATTTTGGGGCAAACCGTGCTATAATGGGTCTGCCCTATTGTGTGGGGTGCGCTCGGTGTGTAGTTGGTAGCTATGCCGGGCGCTTTTCTTTTTGCCGTTGGGGGTTAAGGTTCGCGGTGGCTCGGTGCTGTCTGCGCTCTGTGAGGTTCTAGCAATCCTGTCCGCGTCTTATCTGGCGTTTCTGGTGGGCTTTCGCTTGACGTCCGCCTTGACCTTTTCCCTTTCGACATCTTTATTATATACCATTGCGCAAGTACATTCAATATGCAAATTGCACAAAGATATACACTTGCATAAGTACAAATTGTACACTTGCGCAAGTACAGATTGCGTGCTATAATATGTATGAGGAGGTGTAACCATTGGGAACAGCAAGAACAAAGGCGAATAACAAATGGAACGCTAAAGCCTATGACCGCGTAAACCTCGTATTAAAGAAAGATACCAGCCCGACAAAGGATGAAGTA
>USNZ01000040.1 GCA_900556255.1 uncultured Oscillospiraceae bacterium | reverse complement strand
GGTCGGGGCCGGGCAGGGATTTGTCCAGCGTAAAGTGTTTTTCAATGACCTGCGCGCCCAAAACCGTCGCGGCTACGTCACATTCCCAGCCGGGCGTATGGTCGGACAAGCCCACCGGCAGGCCGAACTGCTCAAACAGCTCCAGCATGGCGGTCAGGTTGGCGTCCTCGTAGGGGGTGGGGTATTGGGTGTTGCAGTGCAGCACGGTGGCTTCGGGGCAACCGCCCTCGTCCAAAACGGCCAATGCATCGGTGATTTCATTCAGGTTGCTCATGCCGGTGGAAAGCAGCACGGGGGTGCGCAGCTTGGCGACCTCCTCCAGATACGGCAGGTTGGTGATCTCGCCGGAGGGGATCTTCAGCAGCGGCAGGTTCAGCGTACCCAAAAACCGCACACTGGGGATGTCAAACGCTGCCGACAGGTACTGTATACCGATGGAATCGCAGTATTCCTTCAGCTCACGGTGCGCCTCAAAGGAAAAATGCAGCTTGCGGATCATCTCCAGCTGGCTCTCGGCGGCGTCGGTGGTCTGTTTCTGGTACTCGGCCTTCTCGGCAAATTTGCTGACCACCAGCTCGGGCACGGCGGTCTGATATTTTACAATGTCCGCGCCGCATTCTTTAGCAACGCGGGCCATCTCCTTGGCCATTTCCAGGCTGCCGTTGTGGTTGACGCCGGCCTCGGCAATGATTGTGACAGGCATAATAAACCTCCCGTTACTGTTGATTTTCCAGCTTGCGGCGCATTTTTTCCAGCTCCTCAAGTTGGCCCATGTCCATCCAGCTGCTCTCGCTGATGGGGTATACCCCCACCTTTTCCCCGGCCAGGCGGTAGCGCTCGATCACATCGGGGAAACCGATCTTCTCGCCGTCGCGCATTTCCTGCACAACGCGCGGCTCCACCACATACACGCCAGTGTTGGTCAAAAAGTCCAACTCGGGCTTTTCGCGCATGGCGGCAATGCCGCCGTCCTCGCCCAGTTCCACCACGCCGTAGGGAACAGTGTAGTGCTTAAAAGCACATACCATCGTAACTAAATTGCCGTGGGATTTGTGGTAGGCATACAAATCGCCGAAATCCACGTCCAACAGGGTGTCACAGTTGGTAAAAAAGAAGGGGCTGTTGATTTTGCCCTTCAACAGGCAAAGGCCGCCGCCGGTGCCCATAAAGACTTCCTCGTCGGCAAAATCGACCTGATAATCCTTTTCCAGTTCGCTGAAATAGCTCTTGATCATGCCGCGCTTGTAGTTCACGATCATCGTAAACTCGTGGCAGCCAAAGCTGCGAAAACGATCCATGATCAGCTCGGCGATCGGCTGTTCGCCCACAGGGATCAGCGGCTTGGGCAAAATTTTGGTGTAGGGGTACAGCCGGGTGCCAAGGCCGCCCGCCATCATCACAACGGGGATATCCACTCGCTTGCGATTGTCCACATCGAGGCCGTGGGCAAATACGATATCCGCAATGTGTCCGCGCTTGTCCAAAATGGGCAGCGCGTCGATGCAGTGGCGCTGCAGCATCTCCCGCGCCTTGCCGCGCTCAGCCACAGGCAGACTCAGCGGGTGGTAGTTGGCAGCCTTGTCCACGGTCTGGTCGGGCGTGCCGCCGTGCAGGAAAAACTTGCGGATATCCCCGTCCGTCACTACGGCCTGCAATTCGCCGTGGGGCGCAATAAACAGGATGCGCTGGCCGGTCTCGTCCAATTTGCGCAGAGAGTCCAGCACGGTGGAGGTGGGTTCAATAAACAATTCTTCGACTTTCAGCAAGGGTTTGTCCCCCTAAAAATTATTTTTTGGGTCAGTATTTTTTGGGTCAGATTTTACAGGGCCAAAACGGCGTCAATGACGCGGTCGCAGTCCTCCATGCTCAGGTTGGTGGAGCAGGGCAGGTTGACGATATGCTTGCGATAATCCAGCGCCTTGTCCAGGGCGTAGGCTTCGTTGCGGGGGTAATCGGCCTGCTCGTGGATCAGCGCCCACACGGGGCGGGTCTGGATACCCTGCGCCTGCAGCTTTTCAATGATCTCGTCGCGGTCAAGGGCAAAATCCTTCACATACAGGCTGAAGAACCAGTGGTTGGGGCGGGTGCAGTCCTCACGGAAGGGCAGGATGCGCAGCCCCTTGACGCCGTCCAGCTTTTCGACATAGTGGTCATACAGCGCCTTTTTGTGGGCGATAAAGCCTTCCAGCCGTTCCAGCTGAGCAATGCCCAAGCACGCCTGCACGTTGGTCATGCGGTAGTTATAGCCCACCTCATCGTGCAAAAATTGCAGCAGATCGGTCTTGGCCTGGGTGGAAAGATGCTTGGCATGTTCGGCCCAATCGGGATGGTTGGACACAACGGCGCCGCCCGCGCCCGTGGTGATGATTTTGTTGCCGTTAAAGCTGTAACAGCCGATATCGCCCACGGTGCCCGCAAACTTGCCCGCAAATTTACCGGCGGTAAAGCGGGTGCCCAGGGCCTCGGTGGCGTCCTCAATCAAAATCAGGTTGTACTTCTGTGCGATCTCGGTCAGGCGGTCCAAATCGCCCAGGTTGCCGAAAACGTGCACGACCTCCAGCGCCTTGACATGGGCGCCGGTGGCTTTGTTGTACAGCTTGCCGCCGCGCATTTCGCAGTGCTCGGCACAGAATTTCTCCACAGCGTCGGGGTCGATGCAAAGGGAATCATCGCAGCCGATAAAAATCGGCTCTGCCCCCATATAGCGGGTCAGCGGGTTGACGGCGGCAATAAAAGTCAGCGTAGGTACGATGACCTCATCCCCGCGGGTAATGCCTGCGGCCATGGCGGCCAGGTGCAGCGCGCTGGAACCTGCGTTGCAGGCCACGGCGCGGGGCATATGTACATAGTCAGCCAGAGCTTGCTCAAATTCGGTGACTTTGCCGCCGCTGGTGGACACCCACCCGGAGGTAATGGCCTCACCGGCCAGCTCAGCCTCGCGCGGGCCGAAATTCGGAACGGAAAGGGGAATAAAACGGGACATAGAAAAGCCTCCTATACATGGTACGCCGATGTGCGTACTTACACTTACAATAATACGTTTACATTATACCGCAGTTGGGGCAATACGGCAAGGGGCAAATCGCCAAAGCGCCGGGCAGATTTTACCCCTTGCCCAACACGGCAAATTGGAGTATAATGTATGCTATATATGTATACAAAAAATTATGACCCGGCTATACAGGAGGAAAAAACCATGGGTAAATTTAACTTTATCAAGACCGACATCCCCGAAGTTCAGATCATCGAGCCGACCGTTTTCGGTGACGACCGCGGCTATTTTATGGAGACCTACCAAATCGATGAGTTCGCTGCCGCCGGCATTGACAAGCCCTTTGTGCAGGACAACCAGAGCCGTTCTTCCAAGGGTGTGCTGCGCGGGCTGCATTTCCAGAAACAGCACACCCAGGGCAAGCTGGTGCGCGTGACGCTGGGCGAGGTTTTTGACGTCGCTGTCGACTGCCGCCCCCACAGCGCGACCTTCGGCAAATGGGTGGGGGCAACCCTCTCGGCCGAGAATAAGCGTATGCTCTGGATCCCGGAGGGCTTTGCCCACGGCTTTGTGGTTTTGAGCGATGTAGCGGAATTTACCTACAAGTGCACCGACGTGTACGACCCCACGGCCGAGGGCGGCATCCCCTACAACGACCCCACCGTCAACGTGCAGTGGCCCGACTGCGGCTGCGAGCACAAGACCAGCGCCAAGGACAAGGAGCACACCCCCTTTGCCGAACAGAAGTTTGAATATTTCGAAAAATACTAAGGAGCTGCCGTGCAAAGACTGAAAAATACCTGGGCGGGATTTTGGAAATACCGCTACCTTTTGCAAAACCTCATCACCCGTGACTTCAAGCTCAAATACCGCCGCAGCGTTCTGGGCGTTGCGTGGAGCGTGCTCAACCCTCTGCTGACCTGCCTGGTCATGTGGGCTGTGTTCGGTGCGCTGTTCAATGCGCGCGGGCAGGGGATCGAGGATTTCCCCCTGTTTCTGATCATCGGCCAGCTGGTGTTCAACTTCTTCCGCGAATCCACCACCATGGCCATGGAAAGCGTGCTGAAAAACGGCCCGCTGCTGCGCAAGGTTTACATACCTAAGTATATTTTCCCACTGGAAAAATGCTGCTTTGCGCTGGTCAATTTCGCCTTCAGCCTGGTGGCGCTGCTGATCGTGGCGCTGCTGACCCTCTCACATATTTCCTTTGCCACCGTGCTTTTGGCGGTGTATCCCATTGCCATGCTGTTTGTGTTCAGCCTTGGCGTCGGGCTTATCTTGTCCACCCTGTATGTGTTTGTGCGCGATATCATGCACATTTGGGAGGTTTTCTGCACACTGCTGGTCTACGGCAGCGCCATCTTCTATGACCCCACCCAGATGGAGGGCTGGATGCAGAGCATCATCAACCTGAACCCCATCTACTGGTACATCACCTCGGTGCGTTCCTGCGTGATGTGGGGCCGCGGCCTTACCTTAAATATGGTGCTGGTGCCCTTTGTCTGCGCCGCCATCAGCCTGGGCCTGGGCGTGTATGTGTTCCGCAAGAGCCAGGACAAGTTCGTTTTGTATATGTAAGGAGAAACGCAAAAATGGCAGATGTAAAACCGATTATTTCCATTGACCATGTTTCGATGCGCTTTAACCTTGCAAAGGAACGCCACGAAAGCCTGAAGGAATATTTCGTGGCACTGCTGCACGGCGGCATCCGTTTTGACGAGTTTTTCGCCTTGGACGATGTCACCTTTGACATTATGCCCGGCGATTTCTACGGCCTGATCGGCCTGAACGGCAGCGGAAAAAGCACGCTGTTAAAAGTAATTTCCGGCGTGTACAAGCCCAGTGCGGGCAAGGTGACCGTCAACGGCACCATCGCCCCGCTGATCGAGCTGGGCGCGGGGTTTGATATGGACCTGACCGCGCGCGAAAATATCTACCTCAACGGCACCGTTCTGGGCTACACCCCCAAGTACATCGACTCCAAGTTTGATGACATCGTAGAGTTCAGCGAATTGCAGGATTTCCTTGATGTGCCGCTGAAAAACTATTCCTCCGGCATGGTGGCGCGCCTGGCGTTTGCCGTTGCCACCATGACAAAGCCGGATATCCTGATTGCGGACGAGATTTTGTCCGTGGGCGATTTTCTGTTTCAGGAAAAGTGCGAAAAGCGCATGGCAGAGCTGCTTTCGGGCGGCACAACGGTCATCTTGGTCAGCCATTCCATCGACCAGATCGAGCGTATGTGCAACAAGGTCGCCTGGCTTGACCATGGCCACCTGCGCCGTCTCGGCCCCACCGCCGAGGTAACCAAGGAATACCGCCATTTTGAAAAAAAGGACGCCATGCCGGCAAAAAAGAGCGAGGAGTAATCTGCTATGGGCAACAACCAAGCATCCGGGCGGGACAGCCTGGGCAAGATGGTCCGCCGTCTGGCCGACCCGTCGCACCTGGGGGCTGTCGTGGGCCGCACCGTAAAGACCCTGCGTGAGCAGGGGGGCGAGCAGATGTGGCGCGACGTGCGCTTTCGCGTGGGGCTGGCGATGCACAAGGATTTTTGGCAGCACTACGCCGATATCCCCCTCAAGCGCGAGCTGAAGGCCCAGCGCGCCGAAAACCTGCAGGGGCCTGTTATCAGCATTGTTGTGCCGCTTTTTAACACACCTGCGCGGTATTTTAAGCAGATGACCGGCAGCGTGCTGCACCAGACCTACACCAACTGGCAGTTGGTGCTGGTGGATGCCGGCGATGCCGCCCATGCGCAGTGTTCCGCTAAGGCGGCGGCGCTGGCACAAAGGGATGCCCGCATCGTCTACCGCAAGGTCGAAAACGCCGGCATTGCCGCCAACACCACCAAGGGGTTTGAGGCCGCCACGGGCGAGTATCTGACCCTGCTGGACCACGACGACGTGCTGTACCCCAACGCCCTGTATGACGTTGTAAGGGCTATACAAAGTACAGGTGCGGATTTTGTGTACAGTGACGAAATTGTCCTCTCGGACAACTTCAAGGAACTGGGCGGTTACCACTTTAAGCCGGACTACGCGCCCGATTATCTGCGCGGCGTCAACTATATTACCCATCTCGCCGTGTTCAGCCGTAAACTGCTGAACGCCGCGGGTGCGTATGAGGACCCGAATTTCGACGGCGCACAGGATCATGACCTGATTCTGCGCCTGACCGAAAAAGCAACAAAAATCCATCACATCAAGAAGTGTCTGTACGTCTGGCGCGCCGCCGCCGGTTCCACCGCCCAAACCATGGAGGCCAAGCCCTACGCGGTTGCGGCAGGGGAGCGCGCCATCAACGCGCATCTGCAGCGCATCGGGCTGAAGGGCGAGGCCCACGCCATTCCGGGGGCACCGGGCGCGTTCCAGCTGCACTACGAGCTGACAGGGCATCCGCTGATCACGGTTATGATCCCCAACAAGGACCACACGGACGACCTGGACCGCTGCCTGACGAGCCTGTATAAAAATGCGGGGTACGACAATTTTGAGGTGCTTGTCATCGAGAATAACTCCACCGACCCCGAAACCGAGCGTTACTACGCGCAAATTCCGCAAAAATTTGCGAACTGCCGCGTTGTGCGGTATCAGGGCGGGTTCAATTTCTCGGCCATCAACAACTTTGGCGCACAGTTTGCCAACGGCGAACAGCTGCTGCTGCTGAACAATGATATCGAGATCACCTCACAGGATTTCCTGCGGGAGATGCTCAGCTACAGCCAGCGCCCCGATGTGGGCGCCGTGGGTGCCAAACTGATTTACCCCGACAACGAGATCCAGCATGCGGGCGTTGTCATGGGCATCAACGGCAGCGCGGGCCACAGCCATAAGGGCCACCCCGCCGATGCCGTGGGCGACATGTACCGCCTTGTCACCACGCAGGATTTTATGGCCGTGACCGGTGCCTGCCTGATGACAAAAACGGCGCTCTACCGTGAAATGGGCGGTCTGGATGAAGAAAAGTTCGCGGTGGCGTACAACGATGTCGACTACTGCCTGAAACTGTGGCAAAAGGGACTTTTGAACGTCTACACGCCCCTGGCGCAGGCCATCCATTACGAAAGCCGCAGCCGCGGCCTGGATACCCTGAGCGAAAACGCCAAGCGCTACGAGCGCGAAAAAGCCAATTTCTACGAAAAATATCAACCGTATATCGACAATTACGACCCCTATTACAACCCCCATTTCACCAACAAGGTCGAGAATTTCGGTCTGCGGTAAAAACGATAAACCTGCGTTGCAACGCATAAAACTGTTGCGTCGTAGGGGCGGGGCATGCCCCGCCCGCAGTATTACGGCAATACTGATTTTACGGGTCGGTTTGTAGGGGCGGCCTATATGCCGCCCGGCAACCACCCCGACAAGGCAACCCATCGGGTGAACAAACGTGGCAAAATGATTGCTTTTATGAGGAGCTGCTATGAGTCAAAAATCCAAACGAATCAAGGAATTGTTCGGCTACGCCTGCACCCTCACGCGGGAGCAGGGCGTGGGTGCCATGGCATCTCGCGCGGCGGGCTTTTTCAAGCGGCGGTTCCTGGGCAAAAAGGCGCGCTACCTGCCAAGCAAGGAGACCTTGCAAACCCAGCGGCAGGACGCGGCTGCCCAAAATTTTCCCACCATCAGCATCCTGACACCGTTGTTCAACACGCCGGAAAACTTCCTGCGCCAATATATCGAAAGCGTCATCGGGCAGACCGCCCCCAACTGGCAGCTTGTGCTGGTGGACGCCAGCGATGCCGACCATACCAAGGTAGCGGAGATCGTGCGGGAATACGCCGCCAACGAACCGCGCATCGTCTACGCCAAAATCGAAAATCAGGGCATTTCCGCCAACACCAACGCCGCCGCCAAGCTGGCCGCAGGCCCCTACCTTGCGCTGGCTGACCACGACGATATGCTGGCCCCCCATGCCGTGTACTGTGCTGGCAAACTGTTGGCCGAAACCGATGCCGACTTTGTGTACAGCGACGAAGCCCTGTTTGAAAAAACGCCCGAACGCCCCAAGGTCGGGCACTTCAAGCCCGACTACGCGCCCGAATATCTGATGGCCGTCAACTACATCTGCCACCTGGCGGTGTTCAAAAAGGAACTGTTCGAGGCTGTGGGCGGTGAGCGCGCAGTGTGCGACGGTGCGCAGGATCACGACCTGTTTTTGCGTATCATCGACGAAATGCAGCACCGCGATCCCGCTGCCAAGCCCCTGCATATCCCGCAGGTGCTGTATTACTGGCGCGTACATGCGGCGTCCACCAGCAGCGGCACGGGGGCCAAACCCTACGTGGTCACGGCGGCGCAGAAGGCTGTGGCCGACCACCTGGCCGCGACAGGCCGCCGCGGCACCGTGGAGGAGGGCAAGTTCCCCGGCACCTGCCATGTCAATTGGCAGA
>USNZ01000039.1 GCA_900556255.1 uncultured Oscillospiraceae bacterium | reverse complement strand
GCGTCGGCTCGGTTTCCTCGCTCTCCTCGCTGTCAGGCTCCTCGGTTTCGGCGGGCGTCGGGGCAGTGGTTTCCTCCAACACGGGGGTCGAGTAGGTCACGGCGTCCTTGTCCTCCACATGGCGGGGCGCGTCGGTCACGGTCGGGCGGGTGTCCTCGGTGATGTAGCTATGGGTGCGGATGTAGCCGAACAGTGCGTCCATGGCGGCGCGGGTCAGGTGGATGCCGTCGCCGGACTCCACATAGCCGTCCTTGGCGTAGCCGGTGGCGTCGTCCTTCAGGACCTCGGCGCTGTTCAAAAATTTCCAGCCGTTGGCGTCGCACATTTCCACAATGGCCTTGTTGTACTCGTCGACCTGGCTTTGGGTCAGGTTGGCGTTGCTGTGGCTGCGGCCCAGCGGCGGAATGGCGTTGACGATGATGTCGGCGGCGGGGTAAGCGTCCGCGATGGCCTGCAGACCCGCGCGGTAGTTTTCCGTAAACGCAGCGGCCGAATAGTTGGGGGACAGGTCGTTGGTGCCAAAGGTCACAAGCACCCGGCGGGGCTGCATAAGCGCCACGGCCTGCGGCATGGTGACATAGCTGCCGTAGCCGCTGAATTTGACGCAGGCAAAATTTTGCAGGCTGCGCGCGCTCATGCCCACCGAGCCGACGGCGTTGTCGTAGCTGCAATAATCAAACATGCGGTACATGCGGGCGGTGTTGCTGTCGCCCAAAAACAGCGTGGAGTCGATGTATTCCTGGCCGGCATCCTCGGTTTCGGGCAATACCGTGGCCGAAAACGCGCTTTGGTCAATGGTGTTTTTGGTGGAATCGTAGCCGCTTTCCTGCACAAGGCTGCCCTGGCTCTTGCCGCTTTTTGTGTCGGCAACGTCCAGGACAAGTAAAAAAGCCGCGATGGTGGTGGCCAGCAGCACGGCGGCGCATCCGGCCAGTACCATATAGGCCTTGGCCATGGCGTCGTAACGGCGGGCGCTGCGCTGCGGCGGGCGGCGATGGGTCGTATTTGCCATAGTATCCCTCTTGCTTTTTGCGGTGATTTTTTGCATACCCACGCATTATACACCTTTTTGCGGCGGGTTTCTACCCGAATACGGCAATTTTTACATTATGGAAACAATTTACACAGTTTGCACAAAAAATGCCGCCCACAGGGGGCGGCAGCTGTATAGGCGGGGTTACTCCTTCGGCAGCAGGTGTGCCTTTTCCAGCGCGGGACGCAGGGCCAGATACAAAAGCACGGCGCACACCGTGGACAGCAGCGAGTTGACCAGCGTGACGCCGCTGGCGATTTTGGTCACGACGGTGGCGATCTCGGCAGGCTGGCCGAAGATGAACCGATTGCGGAAATAGCCGATCAGCGGATCGGTAAATACGTTGACCAGCAGGCCGCTGAACGCTGCGCCCGTGACGGCGGCCAGATAGTTCAGCTTGTTTTCGGGGGTGCGGTCCTTCAGGTGCAGCACCTTGTGCGCCACGGCGCCGCAGACCACGCCGATGATAAACTTTAGGATAAAGGTCGTGATGGCGTAGCCGGGGTCGCCCGCGATGATATCCGCCAGCGCCAGGCCGATGGCACCCGCCAGACCGCCGGAGATGCCGTCCAGCAGCAGGGCGGTCAGCGCCGTAAAGGTGTTGCCCAAATGGAAGGACGAGCCTGTGCCCAGCACATTGGGGATACGGAAAAACTCATACGCCACAAAGCTCAGCGCCGCCATAATGCCGATGATGGCAATTTTCTGCGTAGTAAAGCGGGTTTTGGATACCCCTGCAATCAGCAGCACCACGGCTACGACCGCGAACAACAAAATCCACATCGTTGAAGTTTGCATTTTTATACTCTCCCTGTTGACAAATTGTCCCTTGCAAGGTATGCTCCTATTATAGCGTTTTCTGGCACTAATAAAATGGCCAGTTTTTAATTGTTTTATGGTACCAGTTGGGAGGGCTTGCCGTGATAGAACTGCAACCGAACGCCAAAATACCGCTGTACGAGCAGCTCTACGCCGCCTTAGCGGACGAGATCCGCCAAGGTGTGCTGCCGCCGGGCAGTCCGCTGCCGGGACGGCGCACCATGGCCGCGCAGCAGGGGGTCAGCGTAAACACCGTGGATGCCGCCTACCAGATGCTGGCCGCCGAGGGTCTGGCCGAGGCCCGCCCCCGCAGCGGGTTTTATGTGCAGAAAACCTACGGTATGCTGCACCCGCGCCGTGCCGCGCCCGCCCCCGCAGCGGAGCCGCACCCTGCCGAAAATGCACCGCTGTACGATCTTTCCACAGGAAGTGTGGACACGGCGCTGTTCCCTGCGCGCAGCTGGGGGCGGCTGCAGCGCGAGCTTTTGTACCAGCGCCCCGAACTTTTGCAGCGGGGCGAAATGCAAGGCGACGCGGCCCTGCGCGCGCAGATCGCGTGGTATCTTTCGGGCTATCGCGGGGTCTGCTGCACACCCGACCAAATTGTGGTGGGCGCGGGCATTGAGTACCTGCTGGGGTGTCTGGCGCACCTGTTCGCGGGCAGCCTTGCCGCCATCGAAAACCCCGGCTACGCGCGCACACAGGCGGTCTTGCGCAACAGCGGGCTGGCCTGCGTACCGGTGGATATCGACCGCGACGGTCTGCCCGCCGCCGCGCTGGAGCAAAGCGGGGCAAGCCTGTGCTATTTAACGCCCAGCCATCATTTTCCCACCGGCATCACCATGCCCGCCACCCGCCGCGCCGAGCTGCTGGCCTGGGCGGCTGCCCGCCCGAACCGTTATATTTTGGAGGACGACTACGACTCTGAGTTTCGCTTTGACACCCGCCCGCTGCCCAGCCTGCAGGGCATGGCGGGGCCGGACGGCCCTGTGGTGTACCTGACGACCTTCTCCAAAAGTCTGGCGCCGGGCATCCGCATTGCCTGCATGGTGCTGCCGCGCCCGCTGCTGGCGCGGTACCGCCGCGATTTTGCCGCCTATGCCAACACGGTGGGGCGGTTTGAGCAGCAGACCCTCTGCGCGTTTATTGAGGGCGGGTATTTTACCCGACATCTGGCCCGCATCCGTCTGGCGTACAAGCGCCGCATGGAGGCGTTTGCCGCCGCCCTGCGCGCCGCCCTGCCGGGGGTGCAGCTGGGCGCAGTGCACAGCGGGCTGCACTTTTTGCTGACGATGCCGGGTGCCCAAGGCGAACGCGCCATGGTGGAAAGTGCCGCGCGCGAGGGGGTGCGTCTGCGCGGCCTGAGCGAGTATTATCTGGCCCGCGCGGAGCTTTGCACCCCCAACACGGTGGTGGCGGGATACTCGGCCCTGCGGGACGCGGACATTGACGCCGTGGCCGCCGCATTGGCCAAGGCGTGGAACAAGCAATCGTGAAACAAAAAACCTGCCGTTCATCGCAAACGGCAGGTCAGCGTGTAGGAAAGCGATGGGGTGAATCCAAAGGAGGGGTGCAGGAGCGTGGCGCAGCCACACCGCGACGAACCCCTTCTTTGAGCGTGTCTTACTTTTTCCCCAGCAGCTCCCGGCGGATATACCCAAAGCATGCATCCTCGCCCTCGTCGCGCAGAATCAGCAGGCAGGTTTCCAGCTGGCGGCGGGTGTCGGGGTGCAGGATATAATGGTCGCGGCTGTGGGCGTAGTACTCCCACGCGGCGGCATCGGTGTAGGCATTGCCCTTGTAGTTTTTGCTGGCGGCGATGCGGTCGCACACCATCTCGGCCACATACTTTTCGGGCATACGCATGCCGGCCATCTTGTGGTCGCCATCGGGTGCGTAGTCGATCCAGTATTCCAGGTGGTGCTTGTTGCGGCCTTTGTGGTGCAGCCACGCGGCGCTGTACCCCTCGGCCTTGCGCTGCGCATTGTTGGGGCTGCAGCTGCCTTGCCAGTATTTTGCCCCCGCCCAAAACTCCACGGGGGAGAGCTTGCTCAGGTCATGCATAAGTCCCTGGCGGTACAGCCCGCAGCGGAAGCAGTTCTGCATGACCAGCATTTTATGGTGATGTATCGTTTTATAGTGTTTGATCGGATGCCACATGTATCAGTATTTCTCCCATTTGTCGCAAAGCGCGGCGATTTGGTCAGCAAATTTGCCAAGGTCCTTGTTGGCACAGCCGCGGCTGCGTTCTATCAGGGCCATCAGGCGGCGTCCTGTGGCAAGCAATCGTTCAAAGGCGGCGCTGGTGCGCACAGAGGCGATTTTTTGCGTGGGTGCGATTTTTTGTGTGTTGCCGGTCTCGGCGCAGGCCACGCGCCCCTGCCCGGCCACCCAGATGCCGCCGTTGTACGGCGCGTCCGCCTCATAGCCGATGGCTTGTAGGTGCTCGGCCCAGTGCTGCGCCACAGCGTCCTCGCCGTGGTTGACAAATACAAACTTGGGCTTTTCGTCAAAGGCTTTCAGCCACGCCTCCAGCCCGATGTTGTCCGCATGGCCCGAAAGCCCGCCCAGCTGGCAGATCTTTGCCTTGACCTGCACAGGCTCACCGAACAGCTTGACCTCGGTCGCGCCGCCCAGCAGGGCGTTTCCCAGCGTGCCGGGGCTTTGGAACCCCACAAACAGCACCGTGCACTCCGGCCGCCACAGGTTGTACTTCAGGTGGTGACGGATACGGCCCGCGTCGCACATGCCGGAGGCCGACAAAATGACCTTGGGCGTCGTGTCGCTGTTGATGGCAACGGAATCCTCCTTGGTTTCGCTGATGTGCAGCCCCGGGAATTGCAGCGGGTTTTCGCCTGCCTGCACCAGCGCCATGGCCTCATCGTCGTAACATTCCAGATAATTTTCGCGGAAAATCGTCGTAGACTTGCTGGCCAGCGGGCTGTCCACATACACGGGAAAATTGTCATGTCCGTGTATGCGCCCCTCGGCCTTGATCTGGCGGATAAAATACAGCAGCTCCTGTGTGCGGCCAACGGCAAAGCTGGGTACTACCACGTTGCCGCCGCGGTCAAAGGTTTGCTGCAAAATCTGCGTCAGCTCACCCAGATAATCGGGCTTGGGGCCGTGGCTGCGGTCGCCATAGGTCGATTCCATCACCAGATAATCGGCGTGGGGCGGCACGGCGGGATCCTTGATAAGGGGCTGGTGCAGGTTGCCGATATCGCCCGAAAACACCAGCGTCTCGGCGCTGCGGCCCGGCTCGGTAATGCGCAGCGAGATGGACGCGCTGCCCAAAAGGTGCCCCACGTCGGTGAACAGCATCTCGATTTTTCCCGTGTCACCGTCAAAAAGCGTCAGCCATTTGTCATAGGGGCAGGGCACGAACTGGCGCATGACCTTTTGCGCGTCCTCCACGGTGTAGTCCGGCTCGATCGCCGCCGCACCGCTGCGCTGCGCCTTGCGGTTTTTCCACTCGGCCTCCTGCTCCTGGATATGGGCCGAGTCCTCCAGCATGATGTCGCACAGGTCGGTGGTGGCATCGGTAGTGTAGATGGGGGAACGGAACCCGTTTTTGTACAGGTAGGGGATGCGCCCCGAATGGTCGATGTGCGCATGGGTCAGCAGCAGCGCCTCGTAGCGGCCGGGGGCAAAGGGCAGGGGGGTGTTCTCGTAGACGTCGCGCCCTTGCTCCATGCCGCAGTCCACCAAAAAGCAGTGGCCGGCGGCCTCCACCTGTGTGCAGCTGCCGGTAACCTCCCGCGCTGCGCCCAAAAACGTCAGTTTCATAGAAGCACCTCCCAAAATTATCGGCGTCCGACGCCCTTGCTGGGGGCTTCGGGCAGGGTAAAGGGTTCCTGGAAATTGCTTGTCAAATCGTTGATATTCATACGAACGGCCCAAAATACATCGCCGTAATCCTGCAAAACGGTGTAGCTGGCGGCATCCAGGGCCGAAAGCGTCACGCTGTCGGTGACCAGATAGGTATCGCCCTCCGGCGCAAACTCGGTCAGGCTGTTCAGGTAGGTGCGCTCGCCCAGGGCGGCCAGCGTCTTGGCGGTCTCGGCATCGGTTTTGATAAGCTGGATCCGTGCGCACTGCGGCAGGGCGTCTATCAACGCGCCGCGGCTGATTTCGCCAAAGGCCGGCTCGGTCACGCCGCAGGCCAGCGCGGTGATCTCGGTGCCCTCAGGCAGCAGGCTGCCCACATGGGCAGCGGCAATGTCGCTGTACAGTGCGGCCACATAGTTGCCGAAGGTGATGGTCTTTTTGGCGGCGGTGTTCTCGGCAAAGGTGAACAGCGTCGTGTTCCAAATACTTTGGTCGTCCAGATCCAGCCCCTGCATCAGCGCCTCGGCATAGACGTAAGCGTCGGCGGCCTTTTGCGGGGCCTCATCGGCGCGTTCGGTGGGGGCGGTGGGGTCGTCCTCGCTGTCACGGGCGGTGGCGGCGGCCGCCGTCAGATCGGTGCGGGCGGCGTCCAGCTCGGCGGCGGTCAGGGCAGGCTGAACCGTCACGGTGCAGCCGCCGCCTTGGGTAAAGGTCAGATCCAGCCGCGCCAGACCGTCGGTGCCCAGCCCGGCCGCCAGTACGCGGTCGCTGTCGGCGGTGGCTGCCGTCGTGATGATGGCGTCCACCCCCTGCTTGAGCAGTGCTTTTTGCCAGCCGTTGTCGGCGGGCGCAGTGGACGCGATGCACACGATGGCATCGACGCCCTGCTTTTGCAGCGCCTCGATCTGCTTGGCGGCATTTTCGGTAAAGTCGGCGGGGGAGAAACCCTCGCTGTTAAAGGTCGTAAATACGGTGCCGTTCGGCTCGTTCAGGCTGAAAAAGCCGATTTTGTACCCGGCTCGCTCGATCACGGCGGTCTGGCCGTCGGTGACCTTGTTGCGGTTCCAACTGGTGGAACGGTACAAAACGGGGGTGCCGTTGGCGTCCTGCAAATTGGAGGCAAGCGTCGGCCCGGCGGCCATGTTGGCGTCGCTCAGCAGGCGGCTGTTGCCGTAGGCCATATCCCACAGGCTGACGGCCTGCAGGTCGTACCCGGCGGCGGAAAAGGCGCTCATCATATCCATGCCGCCGGTCATGCTGGCCATGGGGGTGCCGTGCAGGCTGTTGCCGGCATCCACCAAAATGGCATCGGGGGTGCCCGCTTTTTGGGCGGCGGCGTCGGCAATGCGATCGCGGCTGCCCTGCAGGCCGGCCGTGGCAAAAATGGGCACCGTGATGTCACCCACCCGCACGATGCAGGAAAAACTCTCGGTGCCGTCGGCCAGCGTGGCGGTAAGGGTGCACTCGCCCGCATCGGTGCGGGCGCGCACGGTACCGTTTTTGTCCACAGTGGCGACATTTTTGTTGCTGGTCGTCCAGAAAACGTTCTGTGTCTCGGTGTCGTCGCGGTTGGTGGTCAGGGTGGCGCGGTCGTCCTTGTTGGCAAGGTGCAGCTCCCACTGGCGGGTGTCGTTCACGAGTTTGGCGTCGGTAAATTTGCTGATGCAATCCTTGATGCCGGTGGGCACAAAGGGCCGCATGACAAGGTTCAGGTCGACGGTCTCGCTCTCGACGCCGTAGTCTGCGCCCACGGCCTTGCAGCTGCACTGCCACATATCGTAGGTGCCCGTGTAGCCCGGCTCGTCGGAGAAGCGCGCGATCCACAGATTTTCGCGCCAGGGGTCAAAGGCGGGGTCGGAAAAACGGCTGCGAACCCAGTTCAGCGAGGCGTACAGCCCCTGCTTGCCCGCGTAGCCGTGCTCGGTCAGGCGGTCAAAAAACGCCTGTACAATTTCGGCCATCTCGTCCGGCAGCACCTTGGTAATGTATTTATCCTCCAGGTCGTAGTACACGGGGTAGCTGAGCTGGTAGGGTGCGGCGGTGTAGTCGCCCAGTTCGGGAAACGCCGGTGCCACCAGACCCAGCAGGCGGGCAACGTGGTCGGCCTCGCTGCGGGCTTCGTCCACCGTGGTGGCGTAGGAGTAGAGGTACACGCCGAACGGGATGCCCAGGCGGGTGCACTCGTCGGCGTTGCGGCGGAACTGCGGGTCGTCCTGATCCCAGTTTTCCTCCTGCCCGTCCCACTCGCCGCCAAAGCCGCAGCGCAGAATGGCGTAGTCGATACCGGCGGCTTTGGCCTTTTCCCAGTCGACCTCGCCCTGATAGCGCGATACGTCCATGCCTTTCAGCACGGCGGCGGGTATGGCGCTGCCGGCACTGTTAAAATAGTAGCCCAGCTCGTTTTTCTGCCACGCGGGCGCGGCGGTGCCAAAGTTCGGCACGGCGGGGCCGGATTCCTCGACGCCGCAGCGCACCAGGGCGATGCCCCCGGCGGCAGCCAGCAGTACGCAGACAAGGCAGAGCACCAGCACACGAACGGGGCGGCGCTTGCGGCGTTTTGGCGGTGCCGGACGGCGGGGCGGCGGTGTGTTGGCGGCGGGACTTTTGCGGGCCGGCGGCGCGGAGCCTGCACGGCGGTATACATAGCGTTCTTCTGCCACGATGCTTGACCTTTCTTGATAAAAAAGTTAAAAACGGATTCTAGGAATATAGTAGCATTTTGTCGCAAAAAATACAATTCCCTACGGCAGGGGAAATTGTAAAATTGATAGTGGGCGCCTTCCCGGTATATGTACTTTCTTTTGACGCCCCGCCCACCCACTCCCGTCTTAC
>USNZ01000038.1 GCA_900556255.1 uncultured Oscillospiraceae bacterium | reverse complement strand
TGGAGTCATAATAGTTGTAGATCGAGCCGACCGAGACCCCGCATGCCGAGGCGACGGAACGTATGCTGACAGCTGCCCAGCCTTTTTCGCGGATAAGTTCGCGGCTGGTTTTTAAGATATCTTCCTTGGAGGTTACGATTGTATTCATGTGGCCACCTTCAATATGAACAATGTTCACTATTGATTATACACACAATTCCCACTTTGTCAAGAGGATTTCATAAATAGTTTATATTGTTAAAATAAAAGCGGTACAGCGTGAAAAACGCTGTACCGTAGACGGCTTTTGTCAATGGCAGTTGTGGTGTCCGCAGCCATGGTCGCCGCAGGTGTGGCCACCCTCGCCGTGGCCGTGGTGATTGCAATGCACATCCGGGTCATAGGTCAAGGTGCTGTTCAGCAGGGCCTGCACGGCGGCATCGGCATCGCCGCTGACACCGCCGAACAGACGGATACCGGCCTGGGCCAGTGCCATCTGGGCACCACCGCCGATGCCGCCGCAAATCAGGGTGTTAACGCCGTGCTGCATCAAAAAACCTGCCAGTGCACCGTGACCGCTGCCGTTGGTGTCAACAACCTCTGCGTGCAGGATGCTGCCGTTACTGATTTCGTAAATTTTGAACTGCTCTGTATGGCCGAAATGCTGAAAAATCTGGCCGTTTTGATAGGTAACTGCAATTTTCATGGTGGATCCTCCTTTTGTATGGACGGGGCAGGGGTTGGGTTTCCTGCCCGGTATGCCAAGGTGGTCGAAACCAACAGGGCGAATTTGTAATTTTGACACATAAAAGACCCACACCGGCGGGATACGGCGGTATCCTTAGCCGGTGCGGGGCTTTATGCTTTTATGATTGGGAGAGTGATGTTATTTCTTGATCTTGATCAGCTGGGCGTTGATGCTGTTCAGGAACTTATCACCCAGGGAGGAATCGGGCATCATCTCGCACATGACTTTGGGGCTCATCTTCTTGAGCATATCCCACATGCCGACGCCCGGCTCGATGGAGAAGTTGGTGGTCAGCTTAACGGCTTTTGTCACAATGGCAAAGGCTTCCTCGTTCTTGGCAAGCTCATCAAGGCTGTCGTTCACATTGTAGTAACCTTCGGGGAATTCCATCGGGGCATCCAGATCCAGGCTGCCTACCTGCTGGAACCAGTTGGCAACGCCCTCAACATGCTCGGTGAATTCGGGCAGGACGTAGCTGGCGGGTTCCTTATCGACCTTTTCCAGGGTGATGCAGTCGCGGGCATCCTCGGTGACAGCCATCAGGGTGTTGAAGCCGGGCTGCAGGGCAACCTCAAAGCGGAAGATGCGGTGAGCCTGCTGTTTGCCGACTTCCTTGCCGTTCAGGAACAGAGTGACCTCGTCCTGGTTGGAGTAAACCTTGACTTCAATGGTTTCACCGGCGCGCTGGGCATAGCGGCGGCCCACGATATGAGCCATCGGCTCCTGAGACCAGTAAGCCTGATAGAGATAGAAGCTCTCCTTGCGGGTCTTGCGGTCGATGGTGACCAGACCCTTGTTGTTACGGCCGCCGACACCACCTTCGTTGCGGGCTGCGCAGCCGAAGTCGAACATATTCCAGACGTGGCTAGACCAAATCCAGGGGCGCTCCTCAAAGACCTGTGCCATATGCTCGTGGTACATGGTCTGGTATTCCTCGCTGTAATCCTTGCGCTGCGGGTTGCTGCTGTGCCAGTTTACGATACCCTCACAGCCGTACTCGGACACGCCCAGGCAGATGTCGGGGTGCTCGGCATGGAACTTGTCCAGCCACGGGCCGTTGTCCTCGATCTTGCCGCCGTACCAGCCGAAGTAGTGGTTGTAGCTTTCCAGATCGGTGATGTGGTGCATGGGGCCATCGGTCGGGGTGTGGGAAACATGAGCAATGGTGGTCAAACGGGTCGGATCCAACTCTTTGACCAGCTTCTGCAGGTCGTGGTGACGGTCGACCAGTTCCTGGCTGATGCCGCCGATAAGGATTTCGTTGGAGATACCCCAGAACATGATGGAGGGGTGGTTGTAGTTCTGAATGACCAGTTCTTTCATTTCCTGGCGGCAATGCTCATGGGCAGCATCACCGGGCTTGAAAACGCTGATAAAGGGAATCTCGGCCCAAACGGCAAAGCCCAACTGGTCGCAGGCGTTGTAGAAGTCCTGGCTGTGCTGATAATGTGCCAGACGGATGGTGTTGGCGCCCAGGTCCTTGATGATCTGTGCATCCTCGTAGTGATCCTCAGCGGTGAGGGCGTTGCCTTTGTACAGGCGATCCTGGTGGCGGGAAACACCGCGCAGGGGAGTGGGCACGCCATTGATGGAGAAACCGCCATCGGGGGTGACAGCAAAGCTGCGCACACCGGCGTTGAGAATGATTTCGTCGTAGGTTTCGTTGCGGCGGTTCAGGCGGACGGTAACTGTGTACAGGTTGGGATCGTCCATGCTCCACAGGACGGCATCGGGAATGTGCAGGGTAACGGCCGTGTTGTCAGAGGGGCGCACAGCACCGGCAATCTCCCAGCCGTAGGGATCTTCCAGAATGTACTGGACGGTAAAGTCATCACCGGCGTTTGTGACGAAAGCCTGCATGGTAAAGTCGGCGCCGCCGTCCTCGGTCGGGGTGGGGGTGACCATGATGCCGGGGCCGCCGTAGTAGTCCAGGTCAAAGTGAGTCTCGGGCACGCTGATCAGATTTACACCACGGTACAGGCCGCCGTAGAAGGTAAAGTCGGCAGAAGCGGGGTACATCGTGGGGGTGTCCTCGTTGCTGACCTCGATGCTGATTTCGTTGTCACCGGCAATGCACAGGTCGGTAATGTCGGCGCGGAAGCAGGAGTAACCGCCCTCGTGGGTAACGGCGTCCTTGCCGTTGATGCGCACGGTCGCTTTCAGGGCAGCGGCGGGGATCTCAACATACAGGCGGCCGCCGGCCAGGGGCTGGGTAGGAGCCTTGAAGGTGCGGGTGTAGACAGCGGTGGTGCGCAAATAGCTGCCGTTGCCGTCCATGCCGTCCACAGCGTTCCAGGTATGGGGCAGGTTGACGGTCTCAGTCTCACGCTCGCCCTTGGGGAAGGTGAGGGTCCAGCCTTGGTTGAGGGAATACAGGTTTCTCATGAAAAATCTCCTTTCGGTGGGTGCCTTAGGGGCTTTGTTCTTGTTTTACTCTGTAATCAGTGTACCATGAAAGCGGCGGGGCAGGGTAGAACATTTTCATGTTCCATTCGTATTTTCTTGCTATGTTTGTCGATAAGTATCTACGAAAAAACGCAAATCAACGGTTCATCATGGCTTTCTTTTCGCGGCGGTACTGTGTCGGGGTTGTGCCGATCTGTTTTTTGAAAATCTTGGTGAAATAGTTCACATCCAAAATGCCGACCTCGGCAGCTACGGCAGCAATGCTGCGGTCAGTAGAGGCCAACAGCACAGCGGCGCGGTCGACCCGCTGGGAGTTGATGTAGTCCACAATGGTGGTGCCGGTGTCCTGCTTGAACAGGCTGGACAGATAAGACGGGCTGATAAAGCACATAGCAGCAAGACTTTTCAGCGACATTTGCTCGGCCAGATTCAGGTTGATATGGTTGATTACCTTTTGAACCAAGGGGGTGTAATTCTTGACGGAGTAGCGCTGCACATAGGCACAATACTCGTGCACCATGTCCCAAATCATCGAAGGATCGTTCAAATCGGTGATGGCCTCAATCTGTGTGGCATAGCGGGAGGATATCTTGTCGATGTAATACGGATGTACCTTGCCGCGCTCGATGGCCTTGCGCATCAGAGTGTTCATGATGGTCATCTTGGTTTTGATTTGGTAAAGCGTACCGCAGAATCGTCCATTGTAGGTGTAGCGCCCCATCTGGTGGCAGACGTTGATGGCGGCGTCCACGTCGCCGCGGCTGACCGCGTCAATCAGCTTGTTTTCGGCAGCGTAGCGCTCCTCCAGCATGGTTTGCGGCAGTTCCTGCTCAAAACTCGGTTCCTGGAAAAACCGGGTGTCCAGTGCAAAATTCAGCGGCAGAAACTCATGCTTCTCCACCACGCGGTATTCGTCGGTCGGCATCATCAGCCCCACAATGGTGCTGATGGTCGAGATAAAGCGGTTGTCCTGTACCACACGCACACTGCTGTAATAATTCTGTACAACCTCACAGGCTTCCTTGCCGATGTGCTTGCGAATCCATTCGCTGGTTTCCTTTGTTCGGGTGCCACTCGTCCACGGTCCCATCAGGAATACGGATTCCGGCTCGTCAGGGATACGGAACAGTGCATATTGTAGCTCAAACATATCCACGGTGACGGTCAGCACGTTTTCAGCAGTGCTTTGTATCAGCAGCTTGCCGAACTCCTGCCATTCAAACTGAGGGTCAAGCGCTTTGCGCAGACCGTAGTCAAAGTCCTCCAGCCCGGTAAAAGGGGCGGCAACCCGCAGGCATTTGATATCGTAACTGGACGCCAGCTTTTTTAAGACAAGCAACGGATCCAACTGCATAACAGACACCTCACATCGTAAACCTCTGCTTCTATTATACCCGATGCAGCGAGCACTTGCAAGATATAACAAAAACCGACCACATCGTATTTTTGCATACGGCGGTCGGTTCATTCCAGACATAGTATTATTTGCGGTGGCGGTGTTCAGCTACATAGCGCATGATGGCCGGCAGTACAATGGCCAGCAGAATCAGTACGACCAGCACCCAGCCGCTGGGGGCCTCATGGTTGGGGTTGAACAGCAGTTGCATAATGTCCATAGCAGGCAGCCTTTCTTTGTTATAAGGGTTACAGTTCGATCATACCGTTTTCATCCGGCGGCATCGGAATGACCGTTATGGCGTCGATGATGGTCATGGCGATGGAAATTCCCGTCCAGCAGGTGGCAAGATAGAAAATGCCCGTGACCCATTGCTTGGCATAAAAGCGGTGGGCACCGAAAATACCCAAAATGCACAAACGCAGGTAGGTTCTGCGGCTGACCTTTTGCTTTACACGGTTGGCGCGCACATTAAAAAATGCATCGATCGCGTGCCAGATGGGGCCATGCTTGGCGGTATCCGCGATGCCGTTTTCCTCCCGCAGGGAGTTGAGCTGATCCTGTGCAATGGCAATATCAACAGCAGTCGGCTTTTCATTCTTCTCGGATGTCCGGTTCTGATCGTTCAAGTTTGTATCTCTCCTAACAAAAGAAGGAAGCCGCACCGCCGAGGCGGGCGGCTTCCTGTGTAAGCTGCTTTAAGTATACAATATTCTGGGAAGTTTTGTCAATTAAGCCTGCTCGCTCATGGCAGCGGTCTTGATCTTGATGATCTCGTCCTGAATTTCAGCCATCTTTTCCTTGCTCAGGGGGTAGAACTTCATGGCGATCAGGTTGCAAATCAGACCGAGGGAAATCATACCGAAGGCGAGGAATACGATGCCGGCGCGCAGCTGCGGGGTGACAACATCGCCCAGGCTGGGGTTATGGTCAACGAAGCCGCAGGCGGCAAAGACAACACCGGCGATCATGGGGGCGAAAGAGGAAACCAGCTTGTCAACGAAGCTGAACAGGGTGCCCATCAGACCGGGAACATAACGACCGGAACGGTAGACTTCGTAGTCGGCGCAGTCAGCGGTCATGGGGATAACGATGTTACCGGAGATGCCCTGGCAACCGGCCAGCAGGACGGACAGACCAATGTGGGCAATCGTGAAGAAGCCCCAGTTCAAAGCGCCGGTGGCAGGGTCAGAGGTCATGGTGGAGGGATCACCGAAGAACCACAGGCAGCCCAGCAGGATGTTGATGATCAAGCCGCCGATAGAGCCGATGACCATGGCGCGCTTCTGACCCAGACGGGTGGCCAGCAGGGAAACGGAGAGGAAGGTAAGGATAACGCCGGGAACCATGGTCAGGGCGGTAACAGTACCCTGCAGCTTGATGGAGCCGGCCATGCAGGCGAACATAGCAACGCCGACGGCACTGGACTTGGCCTGGGCACCGAGCTTGTCAGTAGAGGCAGACAGGATCAGCATCTGGATGGCGCGGTTGTTCTTGAGGGTATCCCAGTAGTCCTTCAGACCGATCTTGACAGCCTTACCGGTGCCGAAGAATTCGGGGCGATCCTTGGGGGTGATGGCGATAACAGCCACGACAGTGAACGCCAGGGACATGAAGGCGGACAGCATCCAGAACTCATGGAAGAACTCAACAGAGGTATAGTTGCCAACGTCGGCGTACTTGTCGGCAATGTTGGAAACAACGATGGCCAGCGTGGTGAACAGAACGGTGTTGAACACGCCGTCGAAGGAGGCGAACATGGGGCGCTGCTTGGGGTCGTTGGTCATGCAGCTCTGGGCGCTCTTGGTAACAACGCACTGGCAGGTGTAGCCGAGGTAGAACAAGCAGCACATCACGATGAAGAAGACAAAGCGGATGGGACCTTCGGGCAGCTTGTGGGTGACGTGGAACATAATGAAGCTGGTCACGAACAGGATGGCCTGACCGATGACGATGAACGGACGGTTCTTGCCGAATTTGCCGTTGGTTTTGTCAACCATAAAGCCGATGAACGGGTCGGTGACGCCGTCCCACAGACGCATCATCATCAGGAAGCTGGAGGCAACCACCATGCTGACGCCGACGAAGCCCAGCAGGTAGAAGGTGCAGTAGTTCATGAACATCAGGTAGACGTTCGTGGCGGTGTTGTTCATGGCGAAGCCCGCAATACGCCAAAGCGGAACGCGGTGAATGCCGTTGCTTTCGTAGTCCTTGTCGTAATACTTGTCGGGCAAGGTTCTAATTGTAGCCATAGTTTTTTCTCCTTCATTTTCGTGTTTCGTCCGGAGTCTGTGGCGCGGATGCTGTATCGGGGGCAGAGTCCGATGCGGCTTGCCGCAGGCAGGGCGAGCAACTTTGTGTCTTTATTATGAACAGATTTTTACAAAAGTGTTAGTAAATTCTTTCGATTTTAGCGTATAATTCTTCGATTTTTCCTTATCGGTAAAAACTTTTGTGCACAGTATACAAAAAACGGACGGCCTATTTATATAATGTACGGAATCATCTTTTTTGGAGAGAATCTGTAAAATTCTACGATTTTGGCAAAAAATCTTACTCACGAAAATAATCGGCTTGTGGCATAATAAAGTTGACAAAAGCAGTGGCAGCCGTAATGTACAGCGCTGCCGGGCAGAACTGCGCCAAGAACCTTTATGACTAAAGGAGAAAATGACCATGGAAAACAAATCTTTGCTGTATCCCTGCGATTCCGGCTCCCGCCGTGTGGTAAGCCTGGACGGTATGTGGCGCTTTGCCTTTGACCCCGAAAGCAAGGGTGTCGACGGCGGCTGGGCGCTGCACTTGCCCGAGAGCATCACCATGCCGGTGCCTGCTTCTTTCTGCGATTTCTTTACCGACAAGGAATCCCGCGAGTATTGCGGCGATTTTTGGTACGAGACAGATTTCTTTGTCCCCGGAGAGTGGGAGGGCAAGGACATTGCCGTGCGTTTCGGCTCTGTGACTCATCGTGCCCGCATCTTTGTCAACGGTGTGGAGGTGACGTCCCACGAGGGCGGTTTCCTGCCGTTTGACGCTGCCGTTACCGATATTGTGCGCTACAACCAGTTCAACCATCTGGCTGTGCTGGCCAACAATGAGCTGAGCGAAATTATGCTGCCCGCCGGACGTACCACTACGCTGTCCAACGGCAAAAAAGTTGCCACGCCGTACTTTGACTTCTACAATTATGCCGGTATCCACCGTCCTGTCAAGCTGACCGCCCTGCCCAAGGAGCGTGTGCTGGACTTCAGTGTGGTACATACCCTGAACGGCAACGCTGCCGATGTTGCTTATACCGTGACCACCAACGGTGAGCATAATGTCTGCATCGATGTATTTGACGGCTGCGAAAAGGTCGCCCACGCCGACGGCAAGACCGGCACCCTGCACATTGACAACGTCAAGCTGTGGAATGTCCATGCCGCTTACCTGTACAACTTTGTCATTCGCATCACCGATGGCGAGACTGTGGTGGACGAGTATGCCGAGAAAATCGGCATCCGCACCTTTGAAATCAAGGGCGGCAACTTCCTGCTGAACGGCAAGCCCGTCTACCTGCGCGGCTTCGGCAAGCATGAGGACGCCGATCTGCGCGGCCGCGGCCTCGATCTGGCCACTGTCAAGCGCGACTATGAGCTGATGAAATGGATCGGCGCCAACTGCTTCCGCACCAGCCACTACCCTTATGCCGAGGAGTTGTACCAGATGGCCGACGAGGAAGGCTTCCTTGTTATCGATGAAGTCCCCGCCGTAGGCTTTATGGAGAGTGCCATGAACTTCCTGGCCGCCAACCAAGGCAACGGCAAGAAGGTTGGCTGGTTCGAGAAGGAGACCACGCCTCAGCTGCTGGAAAACCACAAGGCTGCGCTGATCGACATGATCAACCGCGATAAAAATCACGCCAGTGTCATTGCATGGAGCATCCTGAACGAGCCCCAGTGCACCAGCGAAGGCACCGAGGCGTACTTCAAGACGCTGTTTGATCTGGCACACGAGATCGACCCCCAGAAGCGCCCGCGCACCTATGCCGTTGTTATGATGAGCCTGCCCCACAACAGCAAGGGCCAGCAGTTTGCCGATTTTATCAGCCTGAACCGTTACTACGGCTGGTATGTCATGGGC
>USNZ01000037.1 GCA_900556255.1 uncultured Oscillospiraceae bacterium | reverse complement strand
AGTTGGGCCGCTTGGCCGGTCTGGAAATCCTGAAAATCGAGCAGGAGTTGGGCGATCTGCGCGTTGCCATTGCCGATTACAAGGACATTCTGGCCAACGACAACCACGTCAAGCAGATCGTCAAGACCGACTTGGCCGCGCTGGCCGACAAGTACGGCGACGAGCGCCGCACCTCCATCGAGACCGTTTCCGGCGAGGTGGACATTGAGGACCTCATCCCCGAGGAAACCTGCGTCTTTACGCTGACCCACGAGGGCTACATCAAGCGCACGACGCTGGACACCTATCAGGCACAGAACCGCGGCGGCCGCGGCGTGCAGGGTATGACCCAAAAGGACGAGGACTTTACCGAGGAGCTGTACGTCGGTTCGACCCACGATTATATGCTGTTTATGACCGACCAGGGCCGCGTCTACCGCCTGAAGGGCTACCAGGTGCCCGAGGGCAGCCGCACCGCCAAGGGCACCCACATCGTCAACCTGCTGCAATTGCAGGAGGGCGAAAAGGTCACCCTGATGCTGCGCCAGGCCGCCGACGCGGACGAGGACAACACCTACGCAACGATGGTCACCCGTCAGGGTCTGATCAAGCGTACGCCGCTGTCGCAGTTCCGCAACATCCGCAAGATGGGTCTGATCGCCATTGCGCTGAACGAGGGCGACAGCCTGGTTTGGAGCCACCTGACCAAGGGCGATGACGAAATCATCGTTGCCACCCACGACGGCGCAGCCATCCGCTTTGTGGAGGACGGTGCCCGCGCCATGGGCCGCACCAGCCACGGTGTGCGCGCCATCCGCCTGCGCGAGGGCGACTATGTGGTGGGCGCCGGCGTTTGCCGCCCGGGCGCGTCCATCCTGACCATTGCCGAGGACGGCAAAGGCCGCCGCAGCCGCATTGACGATTACCGCATCACCAACCGCGGCGGTATCGGCATCCGCAACTACACGCCCGGCAACGTGGCGGGCATCAAGATCGTGGACGAAACCGACGACCTGATCCTGATCAGCCAGAACGGTATCCTGATCCGCGTCCACGCCAGCGACATCACGCTGCAAAGCCGTTACGGCGGCGGCGTGCGCGCCATGCGCCTGTTGGAGGGCGACAAGGTGGCCGTGGTCGCCCGCGTTGACCGCGACAACACTGCCGAGGCTGCCGAGGTGGAGGACACCGGCGAGACCGACCCCACCCCCGAGGAGCTGGCAGCCATCGAGGCCGAGGAATTGGCCGCCGAAGCCGCCGAGGATGCCGCCCCGACGGACGAGGAAGAAGAATAAGTAACCGAGATTTTCGGTAGCCATGTGCCCGCGCAAGCGGGGTAATGATTATTTTCCGGGAAAGTTTTTAACCGAACTGTTAAAAACTTTCCCGCTTTTGTTTTTTGCAAAATTTCGCGAAAAATCGCCAAACCCTCTGGAAAAATGCGCGTTTTCGTGGTATGCTAAAGTGTTAGAGTATGTTTTAGAGTATGTTTTAGAGTATGTTTTTTAAGGAGCGTCACAACTATGGATCGTATGCAGCAAACTGTCTGCGCGCTGGCAACGCCCCCAGGGGCTGGCGGCATTGCCGTGGTGCGTGTTTCCGGGCCGGAGGCCTACCCCATCGTGAGCAAGGTTTTTGTGCCGCTGCATCGTCAAAAATCCGTATCAGATGCCCGCGGATACACGGCGCTGTTCGGCCATTACACCCTGCGCGGTGCCGAAATGGACGAAACCGTGGCGCTGTTTTTCCGCGCGCCGCACTCCTACACGGGCGAGGACGTCATTGAGCTTTCCGTCCACGGCGGCACCGCCATGGCGGACGGTCTGCTGGAAGCGCTGCTGCTGGCGGGTGCCGCCCCCGCCGCCCCCGGCGAATTTACCCGCCGCGCGTTGGAGCATGGGCGCATTTCGCTGACGCAGGCGGAGGCGGTCATGGAGATCATCTCCGCCAACGGGCGTCAGGGTGCCGCACTGGCAAAATCCGCGCTGGACGGGCGGCTGGCCAAACGCATCGGCGGCATACAAACCGCGCTGCAAAGTGTGAACGCCCACCTGACCGCCTGGGTCGATTACCCAGAGGAGGACGTGCCGGAGCTTTCGGACGCGCAGTTCATCGTCGCCCTGCAGAAGCAAAAGGCCGAGCTGGACAGCCTGATTTCCGGCTACGGCGCGGGCGCGGTGCTGCGGCGCGGCGTCGATTGCGTGCTGCTGGGCCGCCCCAACGTGGGCAAAAGCACGCTGCTGAACCTGCTGGCGGGCTTTGACCGCGCGATTGTGACGCCGGTGGCGGGCACGACCCGCGACATTGTCGAGCAGGCGGTGCAGCTGGGGGATATCCGGCTGAACCTGTTTGACACCGCCGGTGTGCGCGAGGTCGGGGCGGACGGCGATGCGATCGAGGCCGAGGGCATCCGCCGCAGCTGGAAAAAGCTGGAGGAGGCCGGGCTGGTGCTGGCGGTATTTGACGCCGCGCAGCCGCTGACCGACGCGGATTTGGAAATTGCCCGCCGCTGTCAGGGACGCCCGGCCTTGGCGGTGCTGAACAAACAGGACTTGGCGGATTCCACCGATGCCGCCAAGGCACAGCTGCAGCCGTATTTTAAGCAGGTGATCACGCTGTGTGCCCGCGATGCCGCGAGTTTGCAGCCGCTGACCGCCGCCGTGGCCGAGCTTTTGGGTACGGCCCGGCTGGACCCGAACGCCGCGCAGCTTTGCAGCGCCCGCCAGCTGGCCGCCGCCACCCGCGCCCGCGACGCCCTGACCGAGGCGATCTGCGCCAAGCAGAACGGGTTTGGGCTGGACGCCGCCGCCGTCTGCCTGACGGACGCCCTGCAGGCACTCTGTGACCTGACCGGCGAGGACGCCGGAGAACGGACGATCGATGAGGTGTTTGAGAAATTCTGTGTTGGGAAGTAAGCGGCAAGCCGGTAAAGCGCGGCTTGCAAATAATAAATAAGAAATAATAAATAATAAAAATGGTGGAGTTTTCAACCTGTCGGTTGAAAACTCAGATTATCGATAAACCCAACAGGATGATTGCGAACTTTCGGCAGGTTTGTAGGGAACGGTCTTGACCGTTCCGTGCAATCTAGCCGATAGTACGATATTCCGTGAGAACGCGCCATTCGGCGCGATTTTATGCGCTGCGCGCAGCCAGCGGTGCGGATGGGTCAAGACCCATCCCTACATTACTGCCCGGAAAAGGGCTTTTTCGCCAGTTGATGAATTATGGCGACGTTTGCCCCTTGGCGCAAATAAAATGCGTACCACCGAATCTTATTTTGAAAAAAGGGCTGCTGACAAAATCAGCAACCCTTTACTTCATTGTATTCCAAAGATCAGACGGTCAGGCTTTTGCGGCCCTTAGCGCGGCGGCGGGCAATGACCTTGCGGCCGTTCTTGGTGGCCATACGCTGCAGGAAACCGTGAACACGGCTGCGCTGACGCTTCTTCGGCTGGAAAGTACGCTTCATTTTTCATTCCTCCTGTTGAAATCCCCAGTTTGGGCTGTTTTGCAAGCAGGCTAATGCCCATACACTGGGGCAGCCTTGCAGACTTAGATTATACGCGATATAAGGGGTGTTTGTCAAGTGTTTTTGCCGAGTTTTTTCGCCAAAGCGTAAAAGTTTTTTGTGCGTTGTGGAGAAGGGCGGCGGGAGACACTATATTTTGGGGGAGAGGGAGAAATAATAAATAGATAATAGATAAAAGATAAAAGATAATAATTTTGGTGTGCCCCCCGCGCGGGCACATTTTATACAGTGCGATGTAGGGCGGGGTGACCCCATCCCGCCGGGGAATTTAGCAACAACCGCAAAACCGCCGGCGGCATAGTAGCCGTGCCTACGGACCATCCCGTAATTTTCGCGTTTCCGTTATGTCGCGGGCGGGGCAATACCCCGCCCCTACAGGGTGGTGAATTTTGTTGTTGCAACATCCCGTGACGGTTCGATACTTCCGGCAGGTTTGTAGGGGACGCATATATGCGTCCCGTGCGGTTTATCCGTTATGTTGCGTTACCGGGATGGCTGCAACGGGCGGCATAGTAGCCGTGCCTACGGTTGACCCACAACCTCCCCTCCACGCTTTTTTGTTTGTGCCTTTGGCACAAACTCCACCTTATTTATTATCTATTATCTATTATCTTTTATCTTTTAATCAAATTTTCTCTACCTTTTTATATAGGGGCTGTTGTTTTGCCCGACATTTTGTGCTATACTGTATGTAGGTTTTTTGCGCCGTTTTGGCGTTTCATTTTAACAGGAAGTGGGGATATCGCAAGCTATGGATTCCATCAACGACGTATTGGACGCGGCCAAAGCGTACTGCCGCGAACATACCGCCGAGGCGACGTATCAATATTACATCAGTGACATCAAGGCCGTCAGCTTTGAAAACTCCAACACCATCACGCTGGAGATCCGCAACGCCTTTATCTTGGGCATTGTGTCCGACCGCTATACCACCCTTTTGAAGGACGCCTTCAAGGCCGTTCTGGGCTTTGATGTCGAGGTGCTGTTCGTCACCCCCAAAAAGGACGAGGGCGAAGAAAAAAAGCCCAAGCTGGACGAAAGCTCCCTGCCCAGCGGAAGGTACGATTTCACCTTTGAAAACTTCATCAAAGGCCCCAGCAACCAGTTTGCCTACGCCGCCGCGCAGGCCGTGGCCGCCAACCCCAGCGGTGCCTACAACCCGCTGTTCATCTACGGCCCGTCGGGTCTGGGCAAGACCCACCTGCTGAACGCCATTCAGGTCGAGATCAAAAAGAACCACCCCGATTTCAACATCGTGTATGTGGACTGCGAGATGTTCACCAACGAGATCATCTCCGCCGTTAAGACCGCCACGACCGAGCAGTTCCGCCAGAAATACCGTCAGGCCGACGTGCTGCTGATCGACGATATCCAGTTCTTGGCGGGCAAGGAATCCACGCAGGAGGAGTTCTTCCACACCTTCAACACCCTGCACAACGACGGCCGCCAGATCGTCATCGCGTCCGACCGCCCCGCCAAGGAAATCAAAAGCCTGGAGGAGCGTCTGCGCACCCGCTTTGAGTGGGGCCTGACCGCCGACATCCAGCCGCCCGATTTCGAGACCCGCGTGGCCATCGTCAAGCGCAAGGCCGAGCTGCTGAACCTGGACCTGCCCAACGATGTGGCCGAGTATATCGCCAACCACCTCAAGCAGAACATCCGTCAGCTGGAAGGCGCGGTGAAAAAGCTGAACGCCTACTACATGCTGGAGGGCATCTCCCCCTGCATCGGCGTGACGACCACCGCCATCAAGGACACCCTGAACGACAGCCAACCCATCCCCGTGACGATTGAGAAAATTCTCAACGAGGTCGCGCGCACCTACAACGTGATGCCCGCCGACATCCGCGGCAAAAAGCGCAACGCCAACGTCAGTGCCGCCCGCCAGATGACGATGTACATCATCCGCGAGGTCACCGGCATGAGCATGGAGGCCATCGGCCAGGAATTCCAGCGCGACCATTCGACGGTGGTGTATTCCATCAAGACGATGGAGGAGAACATCGCCCGCGACCAGCGCCTGAAGGAAATGTGCGGCGACATCATGAAGAACGTTCGGACGTGATTTATTTGCGTCCCGTTGCAAATAGAAAGGACCCGTTATGAAATTTGAATGTGAAAAGACCCTGCTGGCGTCCGCCATTGAGGGTGTTTCCCGCGCCATTACCAACCGCGCGGCCATTCCTGTACTGGAGGGCATCTACCTCAAGGCCGAGGGCTTTAACCTGACCCTGACCGGCTACGACATGGAAATGGGCATCACCACCACGCTGGAATGTAACGTGCTGGTTCCCGGCGAGACCGTGCTGGACGCCAAGCTGCTGTTCTCGATGATCAGCCGTATGCCCGCGGGCGATGTCTGCATTGAGCTGACCGACGAGGGGCAGGCCAAAATCAGCGGCGGCGTGGCCGAGTTTGAGATCCCCGCCATGAACGCCAGCGACTACCCCAGCCTGCCCGTGACCGGCGCCGACAACACCATGACCCTGAAGTGCGACATGATGCGCGAGATGATTGAAAAAACCATCTACGCCGTCAGCCAGGACGGCAAAAAGCCCGCCCACACCGGCGAATTGTTCGTCATTGAGCCGGGCAGCCTGACCGTGGTGGCGCTGGACGGCTACCGCCTGGCCATCATCAAGCGCGACGTCGAGTGCACCCGCGATATCCGCATCATCATCCCCGGCAAGACCCTGCAGGAGCTGCTGAAAATCATGGGCGGCGCCGAGGACGAGGTCAAGATCGACGCCAACCGCCGCTATGTCGTGTTTACCACCAACGGCTACACCATCATGTCCCGTTTGATCGAGGGCGACTTCTTAAACTACGAGGGCGTGATTCCCAAGGAGAAAAAAACGCGTGTCACCGTGGATTGCAAGACCTTTATCGACACCATTGAGCGCGCGTCCCTGATTATTACCGAGCGCCTGAAGAACCCTTTGCGCATCAACTTTGCCGAGGACAAGGTCACGGTGCGCTGCCAGACCCCGCTGGGCAAGGTCGTGGACGAGTTTGCCCCCATCGAGATGGCGGGCGACGCCGTGGAGATCGGCTTTAACAACCGCTACCTGCTGGACGCGCTGCGCTACTCCAAGTGCGAGCGCATGGTGCTGGAAATCAACGGACCGTTAAGCCCCGTAAAGCTGCTGCCCGAAAACGGCACCGACTTTATCTATCTGGTGTTGCCGGTACGGTTCAAGAACGAGGGCTGATACTATGGAAAAGATTCGCATCAACACCGAATTTATCAAGCTGGACGCCCTGCTGAAATTTGCGGGGCTGTGCGAGACCGGCGGCGAAGCCAAGGAGCTGATCCAGGGCGGCGCAGTCAAGGTCAACGGCGAGGTCTGCACGATGCGCGGCAAAAAGTGCCGTGCCGGCGACACCGTGGAGCTGGACGGCCAGACCGTGCAGGTCGCGGAGGGCGCGTAATGCGCCTGAACCGCCTGACACTGACCGACCACCGCAACATCGCCCGCGCCGAGCTGCTGCCCGACCCGCACTTAACGGTTTTGTGCGGCCCCAACGGGCAGGGCAAAACCAATTTGCTGGAGGCCGTCTGGCTGCTGACGGGGGGCAAGAGCTTTCGCGGCAGCAAGGACGCCGAGCTGATACGCCGCGGGTGCGAGTTCTCGGTGCTGGAGGGCGAGATCGAGTCCGGCGGCGGTGAGACCGACATCCGCCTGACCGTCGGCAGCAAGACCAGCCAACGCCCCGGACGCACGGCGCGGCTGAACGGCGCCGATGTGGGACGCGCCGCCGCGCTGGCGGGGCATTTCCAGGCCGTGGTGTTTGAGCCGGACCTGCTGAGCCTTGTAAAAGGCGGCCCCGAGGGGCGGCGGCGGTTTCTGGACACGGCGCTCAGCCAGGTGTACCGCGCCTACCTTGTAGCGCTGCGGCGCTACGCACGGCTGACCTCGCAAAAGAACGCCCTGCTGAAATCCTACGATATAACGCCGAACGGCAAGGTTTTACTGGACGCCTACGACGAGCAGCTGGCCGAGTACGGCGCGGTGATCCTGAAACACCGCCAACAGTTTTTGCAGACGCTGACCCCCGTGGCGGCGCAGAATTACCGCGAAATTTCCCACGGGGCGGAAACCCTGCGGCTGGAATACCGCATGTCCGCCGATGCCCCCACCGCCGACGCGCTGCTGCAAAAGCTGCACGACGCCCGCCCCACCGAGCTGCGCGCGGGGTTTTGTCTGGCGGGTCCCCACCGCGAGGACGTGGACATTTTGCTGGACGACGCGCCCGCCCGCATCTACGGCAGCCAGGGCCAGCAGCGCAGCGCCGTGCTGGCGATGAAGCTGGCCGAGGCAACCGTGGTGGGCGAATTGTTCGGCGAGCACCCCGTGCTGCTGCTGGACGATGTGCTGAGCGAGCTGGACGACGAGCGCCAGACCTACCTGCTGACCCGCATGGGCGAGCACCAGACCATCGTAACCACCTGCGACACCGCTGCTTTTGCGCGTACCAACGGTAAAATTGTGTATGTTAAGGGCGGATGCGCGCAGGAGAAACCTTTTGTAGATAATAGATAAAAGATAATAGATAATAAATCTGGTGGATCGCGGGCTGGAAGCCCGCTTAAGATTACGCGCTTTGCGCGTATCCCTATTTATTATCTTTTATCTGTTATCTTTTATCTGCAAAATCCTGAAAGGATTTTGCTTATGTATTTCCACGCCGGGCAGGATTTTGTACTGAACACCCGCGACCTCATCGGGGTGTTTGACCTTGACACCGCGGGGGCATCCCGCCGGACCGAGGAATATTTCCGCCACGCCGAGGCGGACGGTGCCGTGGTCGATCTGACCGCGCCCGGCACCCTACCCAAGAGCTTTATGGTCACGGATTTCCCCGACGAGACCGTGTACATCAGCCAGCTATCCCCCGCCGCCCTCAAGAAACGCGCCGAGGGCAGCGACTTAAAATAGAACCCTTTTGCATCGTTTTCGCAACCCCACACAGGAGGCTCATTTTTATGGCAGAAGAAATCATCACCGAAACCAACCGCGAAACCGCCACCGACCACGCTTACGGCGGCGCGCAGATCCAGGTTTTGGAGGGTCTGGAGGCCGTGCGCAAGCGCCCCGGTATGTATATCGGCTCCACGGGACCTTCCGGCCTGCATCATCTGGTCTATGAGATCGTGGACAACGCCATCGACGAGGCGCTGGCAGGCTACTGCACCCACATCGAGGTCACCATCAAGCCCGGCAACATCATTCAGGTGTCGGACAACGGCCGCGGCATCCCCGTGGATATCCAGCCCAAGCTGGGCATCCCCGCCGTCACCGTTGTATACACCGTGCTGCACGCAGGCGGCAAGTTCGGCGGCGAGGACTCCGGCTACAAGGTCGCCGGCGGTCTGCACG
>USNZ01000036.1 GCA_900556255.1 uncultured Oscillospiraceae bacterium | reverse complement strand
TCCGCCTGGGAGGGCACTGACAAATCCGTAGACCGCGACACTTATATCAACAGCAGTATCCATGTAATCGACTCTCTGCAGGTGGGTCCCGAAATGATTTACGGCGAGGAAGGCCAGGGCCTTTTGGACAGTGAGCTGGATCACCTGCCCGATTTGCTGCGTGCCGACGGTGCCTGGGTCTACTATGAAGTTCCCGCCGAAAATTTCTTTATCCTGACCTGGATGGCCGATCCCGAAAAGGCCAAGGAAAAGATCGACGTTCTGCGCAAAGAGGAGGCCGACTGTGTGGCCTGCGTGGTCGATCTTGCCCAGCAGTGGCAGATTCGGTAATCCTACCCCGAAATTTTGACAAAGGAGGTGCAGAATGAACCGCTACCCTGTGTACATCCCGCGGGACGCCGTGCGGCTGCTGCAAACGCTGCGCAATGCCGGGCATACCGCCTATGTTGTGGGCGGCTGTGTGCGGGACAGCCTTTTAGGCCGCACCCCCGGCGACTGGGACATCTGCACCTCCGCCAAGCCGGAGGAAATGCGCCGTCTTTTTGCCGATATGCAATTGATTTTGACGGGCGAAAAGCATGGCACCGTGGCTGTCGTATTGCACGGCAAACCCTATGAGATGACCACCTACCGGCTGGACGGCGACTACCGCGACCACCGCCACCCTGAAAAAGTGCAGTTTGTGGACGAGCTTTCTCTGGATTTGGCACGGCGGGATTTTACCATCAACGCCATGGCCTACGCGCCCGGCGGAGAAGTGGTCGATCTATACGGCGGACAGACTGACCTGAACGACCGTATCATCCGCTGTGTGGGCGACCCGAACGCCCGCTTTGCCGAGGACGCGCTGCGCATTCTGCGCGCCCTGCGCTTTGCCGCACGGTTGGATTTTGTGTTGGATCCTGCCACAGCCGCCGCCGCACTGGCAGCGCGGGACACCCTGCAAACCGTCAGCGCCGAGCGACTGTATACCGAAATCGACGGTCTGTTAAGCGCCCCTTGCGCAGGCAAGGTTTTGGCGCAGTACGGTGAAATTTTAGCCGGAGCCGTGCCGGAGATCCTGCCCTGCATCGGTTGTACCCAGCCCGGAAAATGGCATTGCTGCGATGTCTGGCAACACTCTGCCCTGGCAGTACAGGCGTTGGACACCCGCGGGCAGGACACCCGCGGTGCCCGCATTTTGTGCTGGGCCGCCTTTTTGCATGACATTGCCAAACCGCTGTGCCGCAGCGTGGACGCCGACGGTGCCGCGCATTTTCGCGGGCATAACCAACGCGGCGGCCTTATGGCCCGCACGATACTGCGCCGCCTGAAAGCCCCCGGCTACCTGATAGAGGGCGTGACCGGGCTGGTTGCGATACACGATGCACCGCTGCCCACCGCCGACCCCGAAATTCTGCGCTGGCTGAACCGCTACGGTGCCGAGTTTCTGCGTCGCCTCTGCGCCTTGAAGTACGCCGATCTTGACGCCCACGCCCACACGCCGGAGGTAGAAATGCGTCGCAGCGATGTGCAAATTTTTGAAAAACGCATGCTGCAGCTTTCCAAAAGCGGCTGCTATACCATACGGCAGCTTGCGGTAAACGGCGCAGACTTAATGCAGGCCGGTATGCCCGCCGGGCCGGCCGTCGGCGAAACGCTGAACACCTTATTAAAAGAAGTTATGGACGGGCATCTGCCCAACGAGCGCGACGCGCTTTTGCAGGTTGTACGCACACACGCAGGGGGTACGCGATGATTTTTGGCATCGGCATTGATTTGTGCGCCGTGGAGCGCATCGAAAAAAGTCTGCAAAAGCCGACGTTTGTCGAACACGTGTTCGCCCCGCAGGAGCAGACTCTTTTACAAGCTCTGCCGCCCAAACACCGCGCCGAAACTGCCGCCGCAGGCTTTGCCGCCAAGGAGGCTTTTCTCAAAGCGGTGGGGACCGGCCTTGGCGGATTTGCCATGAAGGATTTGGCCGTGCTGCGCAAAACAAGTGGTGCACCGTATTTTGCTTTTTCGGGCACTGCTGCGCGCTTTATCGCGCAAAACGGTCTGACGGCACACCTCAGTCTCACCCACGAAAGCGGCCTTGCCGCCGCCTATGTAATTTTAGAGCAAAATTCTGCAGGAACCTGCGATTAAACGAGCCTTCTCTTGCTTATACTAGAGTTGTAAGCGAGAGGAGGCTTTTGTTATGGAAGTTCACCGCGGAGAAGTTTTTTACGCCGACCTCAGCCCGGTGGTCGGTTCCGAGCAGGGCGGCATACGGCCGGTACTTATCATCCAGAACGAGGTCGGCAACCGCCACAGCCCCACCGTGATTGCCGCAGCCATCACCAGCCGACAGGACAAGAACCGCCTGCCCACGCATATCAGTGTGCGGGCTGACCGCTGCGGCCTTGCCAAGGACAGCATCATTCTGACCGAGCAGATACGCACCCTGGACAAGCGCCGTCTGCGTGAGCGCGCAGGGCGTATCTCTCCCGAGGATATGCGCCGTGTGGACGAAGCGTTGGGCGTTTCGATGGGGCTGGATGCACAGGCTATACACAAAGACAGCGGATATTTCTAAAACCCTCGTATGGTATTGCCCTTGCATTTTGCCACGGTAAAGTGCATAATTAAGGCAGAAACGCACAATTCTGAAAAAAGGAAGTTCTTATGCCGAACCGTATCAATTACCAGTTGGAAATGGAAAAGGTCATCCGTACACTGGACCCCGCGCAGCCCAAGCCCAAGCTGCTGCTGCATGCCTGCTGCGCGCCCTGCTCCAGTGCTACATTGGAACGTCTTATCGAGCATTTCTCCGTAACCGTTTTGTACTACAACCCCAACATCTACCCGCCGCAGGAGTATCACCGCCGTGAGCAGGAGCTGGAGCGCTTTGTGGCACAGGCGGGGTACTTATGTCCTGTGGTCGAGTTGCCCTACGACCCGCAGGAATTCTATACAGCCGTAAAGGGGCTGGAGCAGGAGCCGGAAAAAGGGGAGCGCTGCACCGTCTGCTACCGTCTGCGGTTGGAGCAGGCAGCGCGCTACGCCGCCGAAAACGGCTTTGCCTGGTACTGTTCGACACTGTCCATCTCCCCGATGAAGGATCCCGTGCGGCTGAATACCATCGGTGCCGAGCTGGGCAGGCAGTACGGTGTACCGTATCTGCCCAGTGAGTTCCGCAAAAAGGACGGCTACAAGCGCAGCCTGCAGCTCAGTGACGAGTACGGCCTGTACCGGCAGGAGTATTGCGGCTGCGTTTTCAGCAAACAGGCGCGCGGCGTCTGACCGCCAAGCTTGCCTGACGGTGCTGTTTCTGCTATACTAAAAGGTACTCTGTTTTTTCAACCGCGCGTTCCCACACGGGTTTGCGCATGACGTCAAGGCTGCACCGCGAATCCGGCGGTGTTGCCCCAAGGAGACATTATGGACGTTTATTCGGTCGTATTTCTGTTTTTTGCCTACTCCTTTTTAGGCTGGCTGGGCGAGGTCCTGTACACGGCGGTTGCGCACCGTAAGTATCAGGATCGCGGCGTTCTCAACGGCCCCTTGTGCATTTTGTACGGCATCGGCGGTTTGCTTGTCACCTTTGCCCTGCACGATCTGCGCGGCGGGTGGTTCTTCAGCCTTGTGTTCGGTGCCGTGTACGCCACCGTCATTGAATGGATCGCCGGACACATTCTGGAGTACGCCAGTAAGACGCGCTGGTGGGATTACAGCGATATGCCCTTCAACCTGGACGGTTACGTCTGCCTTGGCGTTTCCGCCTTTTGGGGCGTATTAAGCGTTATCACGCTGAAATGGGGCAACCCGCTGCTGCTGCGCCTGTTCGGGCTACTGCCGCGCGGTGCGGCAGTCGTCACCCTGTGGGTGCTGCTGGTGCTGCTGGCGGTTGACGCAGTGGGTACGCTGCTGGCCATGTGCGGTCTGCAATACCGCTGGAAGGCCGGCCGCCGCATCGAAAACGGCCTTGCTAACCTGACCGTCAACGCGGGCATGTGGATTCTGGGCAAGGTCGAAAGCCGTATGGCGGGTGCCCACCCCGCACTGAGTTTTCGCCATGTTCAGCGGCAGAAAAACACCACCTTCGCCAAGGGCTGCAGCCCATACAAAATCATTCTGCTGTTTTTTGCGGGCGCGTTTCTGGGCGATATCACCGAAACCATCTTCTGCCGCATCACCGCCGGTTACTGGATGAGCCGTTCCAGCGTAGTCTGGGGGCCGTTTTCCATCGTGTGGGGCCTGGCTATTGCGCTGGTCACCCAGCTTTTGTACCGCTATAAGGACAAACCCGCCAGCTGGCTGTTTGCGGCCGGCACCCTGCTGGGCGGCGCTTACGAATACCTTTGCAGCGTTTTTACCGAGATCGTTTTCGGTGCCGTTTTCTGGGATTACAGCGCCATTCCCTTTAACCTGGGCGGGCGCATCAATTTGCTGTACTGCTTTTTCTGGGGCTTTGCCGCCATCGCATGGTTCAAGATCTTCTACCCGCCCATTTCTGCCTGTATTGAGCGTTTGCCCCGCCGTTTCGGTACGCTGTTGACCTGGGGGCTGTGCCTGTTTATGGCCGCCGATATGATCGTCAGCTCGGCAGCACTGGTGCGCTACAATGCCCGCCTGCAGGGTGTACCTGCCCAAAACAGTGTGGAATCCTACTTAGATATCCATTACGACAACGACCGTATGTTTAAGGTGTATCCCAAAGCGGAGCACGTCAACACCTGAAAGGAGCCGATCGCATATGACCCGTGCCGATGCCATGGATGAATATACAAAAGCCCTGCGAATGGGCCAGCGGGATTACCGCGAAAAGATCCTGCGGGGACAGTCGCCCTATCTGCCTGTGCTGGATAACATCCTGCAGGGTGCTGCCGGTGTTGACGGCCAGATGCCTCTGGGACTGGTGGACATACCGATGGATCTGCTTGTCGGCACCAAGACCGAGGGGCGTACAGGGGCCTTTGCCTCCAACTTTATGCCCCTGCTGGAGATGAAGTCCGAGTTCGGTACCAAATGGATCAACCTCTGCATCGCCCACGTGGAGGAGGGGATCCGCGACCCCATCCGCTGCTATGAGTATATGGGCCGTTTCTATGTGCAGGAAGGCAACAAGCGCGTCAGTGTGCTGAAATATTTCGGCGCGAGCAGTGTGCCCGGCGTCGTCACCCGTATTTTGCCGCCGTACAGCGATGCCCCTGAGATCCGCCTTTACTACGAGTTTGTGCAGTATTATCCCATCGTCAAGACCTACCTCTTGCAGTTTACCAAGCCCGGCAGCTTTGCGCGGCTGCAAAAAGCCCTGGGCAAACAGCCCGACGAAGTCTGGAGCAATGAAGATCGCGCCGAGATGCTCTCGCTCTACAACTGGGTAGGCAAGGCTTTTACGGCGCACGGCGGTGACCGTCTGCACTGCACCCTTGGTGATGTGCTCTTGCTGCTGCTGCGCGTTTATCCCAAAAAAGAATTGCAGGACAGCACCCCCGCCCAGCTGACCGAAAAGCTGGACGCACTGTGGGACGATGTGCTAGCGCTGCAAAATGATGACCCCGTCACCGTAAGCGATAAGCCCGCCGAGCCAGCACCCCAACAGAACGGCCTTTTAAGCCGTCTGCTGCCCGGTATCCGTCCCGCCGGGCCGAGCCACCTCAAGGTTGCCTTTGTGCATGAGCGCACGCCCGAGGTCAGCGCCTGGACCAGCCAGCACGAGTTTGGCCGTACCCAGCTGGACACCGTATTCCCGGGCAAGGTCGAAACGGCAGCCTACTTCAATGCCGTTCCCGGCGAAAACGCCGACGACCTTGTCGAACAGGCCATTGCCGAGGGTGCCGATATGGTATTCACCACCAGCCCCAAGCTGGTGGGGGCATCGCTGCGCAGTGCCGTCAAGCATCCGCAGGTGCGCATCCTCAACTGCTCGATGGAAATGCCCTACGCCAGCATCCGCACCTACTATACCCGCGTGTATGAGGCCAAGTTCATCACGGGTGCCATCGCCGGTGCCATGACCGCAGGGGACCGCATCGGCTATGTGGCCGATTACCCCAGTTTCGGTGTGCCCGCCAACATCAACGCTTTTGCGCTGGGCGCCCGCATGGCGAACCCCCGTGTCAAGATCCAGCTGGAATGGACCTGCCTGCCCGACACGGAGGAGCCTCTTGTCAAATTTTCCCGAAACGGCATCACTGTAATTTCGGGCCGTGACGCCCCCATGCCGGGCCGCCCCCAACATGAGTTCGGCACCTTCCTGGTACGTCCCGGCGGCATTTTGCAGGATCTTGCCACGCCGTTCTGGCACTGGGGACAATTTTACGAAAACGTCGTGCGCTCTGTGCTGGACGGCGGCTGGCAGCGCGACAAATCCGGCACCGACGGCCGCGCCGTAAACTACTGGTGGGGCATGAACAGCGGCGTTATGGATGTACTGCTCAGCCGCGAGCTGCCGCCCGATGTACAGCATCTGGCGCAGATCCTGCGCACGGGCGTAAGCTCCGGCGTCGTGGATCCCTTTGCCTGCCGCATTACAGCACAGGACGGCACCGTCAAGAACAGCGGCCGCACAGGGCTGGATTTGGAGCAGATCGTCCACATGGACTGGCTGTGTGACGCCGTTGAGGGGCATATCCCCGAATATGACGAGCTGGCCGAGGTTTCCCGCCCGATGTACCGTATGCAAGGCATCCACCGCGACCGCCTTCCCGTGGAGAAGGAGGCCGTGGTGCTATGAAGATCCTTGCCATTTCCGACGAAGAATGTAAGGCACTGTGGGACTATATGACCCCCGACAAAATTGCCGGGGTGGAATTGGTGATAGCCTGCGGCGATTTAAGCCGCACCTACCTGGAGTACATAGCCACCATGGTGCCCGCGCCTGTGATTTATGTGCACGGTAACCACGACGAAAGCTACGACGTTCGCCCGCCGCAGGGGGTCATCTGCATTGATGATGACGTCTATGTCTACCACGGTCTGCGCATTGCGGGGCTGGGCGGCTCCTGCCGATACCGCACCGGTGCATGGCAGTTTACCGAGGCCGAAATGCGCAAGCGTGTCAACCGTCTGCGCGGCAAAATTGACCGCCACGGCGGGCTGGATATCCTTGTGACCCATGCCCCCCTGCACGGCTACGGCGATTTAAGCGACCTGCCCCACCGTGGGTTTACCGTATTTCATGAGCTGCTGGATCGCTACCAGCCCACTTACATGCTGCACGGGCATGTGCATTTGAGCTACGGCAGCATCCCGCGGGAACACCAATATAACACCACCCGCATCATCAACTGCTACGAGCGCGTCTATCTGGACGTTGAGGAGCCGCGGGTGCGCCCTGCCGTGCGCCACGGCCTGTTTGCGGGCCTGTGGCAGAAATCCGCCAAATAAGGAGATTCCAAATGACCAAAATCGCTGTATTCGGAGCCGGCACCTGGGGCATTGCCCTGGCACGGCTGCTGGCCGCCAACGGCCGCGACGTAACGGTGTGGAGCGCCATTCCCGCCGAGCTGAAATCACTGGCAGAGACCCACCGCCACCCCAACCTGCCCGGCATGGAACTGCCCGCCGGCATGCACTTTACCGCCGATATCGCCGAAGCCTGCAAAGACCGTGACATCCTGCTGTTTGCGGTGCCTTCTCCCTTTGTACGTGCCACCGCTAAAAAGGCTGTTCCCCACATTGCCGAAGGGCAGATCATTGTGGATGTCGCCAAGGGTGTTGAGGATAAGACCCTGATGACCATGAGCGAGATCATAGAGGACGAGCTGGGCAAGGTGCACCGCACGGCCCACGTGGTGGCACTGTCCGGCCCCACCCATGCGGAGGAAGTTGCCCGCGACATGCCCACCCTGATCGTGGCGGCCTGCAGCGATGCGGACGCCGCCAAAGCCGTGCAAAAGGTGTTCAACACACCGAACTTTCGCGTCTACACCAACACCGACCGCCGCGGCACCGAGCTGGGCGGTGCCGTCAAAAACATCATTGCGCTGGCCGTTGGCATTGCGCTGGGGCTTGGCTACGGTGACAACGCCAAGGCAGCCTTGATCACCCGCGGCAACGCCGAGCTGACCCGTCTGGGTCTTGCCATGGGCTGCCGCCCCGAAACCTTTGCCGGGCTGTCCGGCATGGGCGATTTGATCGTAACCTGCACCAGTATGCACAGCCGCAATCTGCACGCAGGTATGCTAATCGGCCGCGGCATGGACCCTGAGGACGCCAAAAAGGAAGTCGGCCAGGTTGTCGAGGGCATCAACGCCCTGCCTGCCGCCTGCCGTTTGGCTGCGCTCTACAAGGTGGAAATGCCCATCGTACAGAGTGTCGCCTGTATCCTGGACGGCAAACTGGCTGCCCGCGACGCCTTGAACGCCCTGATGAACCGCGACTTAAAACACGAATAACCGCAGAATTATGCTTTGCCGCATAATTCGGTTTTCCCCTGCGTACACTGTGCGCAGGGGGATTTTTATGCGTTCTTTTCTTGCGGCACTGCGCCGCCATCTGCGCAGCCAGCCCTGCCTGGACTTGCCGTTTTTATGCGTTCTGTTGATGCTTTTATGCCTTGGGCTTTTGATGCTGTTTTCTGCCGGGTATGCAGTGGCACTCTACCGACGGGGCGATGCCTACACTTACATTCGCCCCCAGCTGCTGTTTGCCGCTTTAGGGCTGGCAGCTATGTACGCCGCCAGCTTGGTCGATTACCACATCTGGCACAAGCTGGCATGGCCCATTATGGGGCTGTCGCTGCTGTTGTTGGTCGTTGTGCTGTTTATGCCGGAATACAACGGCTGCAAGCGGTGGATCGTATTGCCGGGGCTGGGTACACTGCAGCCCAGCGAGATTGCCAAATTTGCCGTGGTACTGGTGTTTTCTCACATTATATCGCTGAATCACGACCGCATGCAGGGTTTTGCGGCGGGCGGTTTGCCCTTTGGCACCATTTTGGG
>USNZ01000035.1 GCA_900556255.1 uncultured Oscillospiraceae bacterium | reverse complement strand
CCTCCTCCAACGAGCAGGACGAGGCCAGCCATATCGCCGACGTCATCGGTGAACACCTGCGCGAGGGGGCGCATCTGCGCGACCACGCGGTGCTGTACCGCATGAACGCGCAGTCCAACCCCATCGAAACCTACTTTGCCCGCGCGGGCATCCCGTACCGCATCGTGGGCGGGCAGCGCTTCTTTGACCGCAAGGAGGTCAAGGACATCAACTCCTACCTGGCGCTGATCGCCAACCCCCGCGACGATGTGCGCCTGCGCCGCATCATCAACGAGCCTGCCCGAAAAATCGGCGGCACAACGCTGGATAAAGTGGCCGAGCTGGCCGCAGCCGAGGGTGTGCCGATGCTGAAAATCGTTGCAGACTCGCGCAATTATCCCGCCTTGCAGCGCGCAAGCGCCGCGCTGGAGCGCTTTTACGAGATGTACCGCGAGCTGTGCGACCTTTCGGTCACGCTGCCACTGGACGAATTTGTGGGCGAGGTCATCCGACGTTCGGGGTATGAGGCCATGCTCAAAGCCCAGCACGAGGAAGGCCAGACCCGCTTAGAGAACTTAGGCCAGCTTGTCAGCAGCATCAAGACCTACGCCGACCAGAACGGCGAGGATGCGACGCTTTCCGGCTTTTTGGAGGAAGTCGCCCTGATTTCCGACCTGGACAGCTACGATACCGATGCCGACAGCGTCACAATGATGACCATCCACTCCGCCAAGGGGCTGGAATTTCCGTATGTCTTTGTGGTGGGCATGGAGGACGGGGTATTTCCCGGGGATCTGGCGCGCTACAATGAGGCCGATATGGAGGAAGAACGCCGCCTTTGCTATGTGGCCATCACCCGCGCCAAAAAAGAGCTGTATCTTTCCTCCTCCCGCAGCCGTATGATCTTCGGGCAGACCAAGCGCAACCCGCCGTCCTGCTTTTTGTCGGAAATCGACCCCGCGCTGCTGGACGAGACACAAAGCCCCGACCTTGCTTACAGCAGCGGTTTTGGGTCAGGCTACGGCAGCTATGGTGCCACGGTGCCCGGCGGGCGCAGCGGATATTCGGGCGCAAGCCGCGGCTATCTGAACAGCGAGTACAACGCCCGACCCGGCGGCTTCGGCTCCGGCTTTGCCAGCGGCGGACATGAAAGCCCCAATTACGCGGGCGGCCGCCACGGGGTACAGCCGGCCGGGTTTGGGGCGGGCTACGGCAGCTCCCGCAAGGTGATGCCCGCCGGGGCGGGTACCTCTACGCTGGCAGGCCTGCAAAAGGCAGATGCTGCCCCCAAAGCCAAGAGTGCGGGCTACAAGGCCGGGGACGTGGTGGAACACCGCGTTTTCGGCAAGGGCACCGTCATCAAGGCTACCCCCATTGCAGGGGACTGTATCGTCGAGATCCAATTTGACCGTGTGGGCGTCAAGCGCACCATGGCCAACTACGCGCCACTGAAAAAACTCAACGAAGAATAAGAAGGGAAGAACGCTATGCTGGTTCAACTGATCGCCCATACCAATGACCCGGAAAAAACCATTGCCGCCGCCGCCAAGCTGTGCTATTCCGATGCGCACATCGAAACGCTGCTTGACGGTCTAACGCCCGAAAAAACCACGGCATTTCTGCAAAAGCTCAGCGATTTAGGCCATGCCAGCCCCATCGAACACGCCAGCTTTACCTTTGGCATCGAGGGGGTGTCCCGCACCTTTTTGGCGCAGGTGACCCGCCACCGCATCGGCAGCTTCAGCGTGCAGAGCCAGCGCTATGTGCGGCTGGAGGATTTCCGCTACGTTATCCCGCCGGAGATCGAGTGCATCCCTGAGGCAAAAGAGCAGTTCATCCGTTCCATGAACGACGACGCGCAGAAATATCTTGAACTCGTCCACACGCTGGAGGACGCCCACACCGCCCGCCTTATGGCACAGGGCATGTCCGAAAAGGCTGCCCGCGCCAAGGCGAGCAAGCAAGCCAACGAGGATGCCCGCTTTGTGCTGCCCAACGCTTGCGAGACCAAGATGGTCATGACGATGAACTGCCGCAGCCTGCAGAATTTCTTCAATTTGCGCTGCTGCAACCGCGCCCAGTGGGAGATCCGCGCCGTCGCGGACGAAATGCTGCGTCTGGTTCTGCCGCTGGCCCCGCATGTCTTTGCCTACGCCGGCCCGCGCTGCCTGACCGGATCCTGCCCTGAGGCACACATGTGCTGCGGCAAGCAGGCCGAGGTACGCGAAAAATACGAGCAGCTGAAAAGTGAGGCACTGAAAAATGGGTAAGCTGATTATCTTTGAAGGGCTGGACGGTTCCGGCAAGGGCACACAGACCCAGCTGACGGCGGAAAACCTGCGCGCCGAGGGGCGGGATCTGCGCCAGATCACATTTCCCGACTACAAAAGCCCATCCAGTTCGCTGGTGAAAATGTACCTGGGCGGGGAGTTCGGTCAGCGGCCCGACGATGTCAACGCCTATGCGGCGTCCAGCTTTTACGCAGTGGACCGCTATGCCAGCTATAAGACCGATTGGGGTTGCTTTTACCGTGAGGGCGGCTTGATTTTGTCCGACCGATACACCACCTCCAACGCCGTGCATCAGTGCTCCAAGCTGCCGCCGATGCACTGGGACGGCTTTCTGAACTGGCTGTTTGACTTTGAGTACAAGAAAATCGGCATCCCCGCGCCGGACGCCGTTGTGTACCTGGCGGTAGACCCCGAGGTATCCCAAAAGCTGATGACCGAGCGCTACCACGGCGACGAGAGCAAAAAGGATATCCAGGAAAAGGACCGCGACTACATGGCCCGCAGCCGTGCCGCCGCCGAATACTGTGCCCGCACATTGGGCTGGCACCGCATTGAGTGCACCAAGCTCGAAAACGGTGTAAAATCCATGCGCACGGTGCAGGACATCAACGCCGAGGTACTTGCGCAAATCCGGCCGCTGCTGTAAAATGAATAGATAAACAGGGGAGGCGAGTTTTATGCTGCGCAAGGCAACCGTGCAGGATATTCCCGCATTGGCGGCGCTGCGCTGCCAAACTGCCGACACCACCCCGCAGGAGGCGGCCGCCTGGCTGCAATCGGTGGCCGGCATCGAAAATATTCTGGTGCTGCAAAAGAATGACACCCCCGTCGTTATGCTGGCGGCGGTGCCGGTAAATTACTATCAGCATAAGGGGCTTTGGTTCTGCGGTTTTGCCGCCCAAAAGGGCCTGGACGGCAGCGCCATTTTGCCCAAGCTGCTGGCAGGGTGTCTGCGCGCGTATGCGGCGTCCGGCATAGAATTTGCCGTTATCAACCCGTGTGATGCCAAGCAGGCCGCCGAGCTGCAGGATTTGGGCTTTCAGGGGCTTTTGCCGCTGCGTGTGCTGCAAAAGGAAATCCCCCGCAACGTGGTGGCGCAGGCCGTGTTTGACAGCCTGACCGTGCATAAGCTGCTGCAGCGCCGCAGCCTGTACCAGCCCGGCTGCGTCAGTCTGCCGGAGCCTGCCATGACCGAGGTCATGACCCAACTCTACCGCCGCGGGCTTACGGTGGTGTCTTCAAACAGGGGATATGGGTTATACTATGTGCAGGGCGGCGTTGTGCAGTGCATTGAATTGCAGGCCGACAACGACTACTGCGCCGATGTGCTTTTGCAGGCCATACGCGAAAAGACGGGTGCCGAAAAAGCCCGCATACTGCTTTCCGAAAACCAGACCCTGTACACGGGGGCGGGGCGGCGCTGTGCCTACGGCATGATCGCCTTTTGCGCAAAGCCGTTCTCTGTGACCGATATGTATTTCCGGGTGCTGCTGTAAGCATCCCGGCCTATCGTTGAAAAATAAAGGAGCAACTGCTTATGAAAATCAATCGAAATTCCGGCGCCGAGCAGCCCAACCCGCTGCCCCAGCAGCCCACGCCGGTGCGCCGTGCGCCCAAGGCTGCCCCTGCCCGGCAGGAAACCTACGATGACACCGAGCCGTATGAGGAGGACGACGAGGACGAACGCCCCCGCCGCCGCTTTCCCTTCGGCTGCCTGATCGTCCTGCTGATGCTGGCACTGGTTGCATTTGGCGGCTACAAGGTCTACCAATTCTATGGTGAGGTGGACGGCAGCGGCAATCTGGGCAAGGAACAGACCGTTTCTATCCAGAAGGGCGCATCGCTGGCCGATGTGTCCGCCGCCTTAAAAGAGGACGGTATCATTGAATATGACTGGCTGTTCAAGCTGTATGCCAAGTACAGCGGCAACGCCGGCGGCCTGCAGTTCGGCAAGTTTACCCTGCGCTCCGGCATGAGCTACAACGACATTATCACTACGCTATCCGAGGTGCAGCGCCGCAAGACGGTGGATATCACCATCCCCGAAGGCACGACCGCCGTGGGTATTGCCAAAATTTTTGTCAACGCAGGTCTTGTGCCCGATGTGGATACCTTCTTGAACTGCGCCAACGGCACAGACGGCTCGGATTTCAGCCAGTATGATTTCTGGAACAACATTCCCGATAACGGCCGCCTGATGAAGTGCGAGGGCTACCTCTACCCCGACACCTACAACGTCTTTGCGGACGAGGACGTCTACTATTATGTCGATACCCTGTACGCCGAGTTTGCCAACAAGACCTCGCAGCTGGAAACGGAACTGGCCGACAAGGGTGTCACGCTGGACGATGTGGTGATCCTTGCCAGCTTTATTCAGGAGGAAGCCGGCATTGCCTCCGAGGACGCCAAGGTCAGTGCCTGCTTCCACAACCGTATGGAAAGCACGGACCCGCAGTGGAGCAGCCATCGGTTGGAGTCCAACGCCAGCAGCTATTTTATGCACGACACCGAGAACAACTACCTCTGGAACTCGCCCACGGCGGAGTACTACGGCTGGCCCGCTGCCGGTGCCATCCCCGAGGACGTGCTGAACAAGTACGACACCTACCGCGTCAGCGGCCTGCCTGCCGGCCCGCTTTCCAGCCCCGGCTATGACTGCCTGAACGCTGCGCTGAACCCCGACCAGCAGTTTATTGACGAGGGGTACTACTTCTTTGTCACGGGCAACCCCAGCGGCGATTATCCTGGTCAGTTCTTCTACGCCCGCACCGATGCCGAACACGAAGCCAACTGCGTCAAGGCAGGCTGGCGCTGATCCACACAGGAGGAATATTATGCTGCAACAGCCTGAGCTGCTGGCCCCTGCGGGCAGCTTGGAGACCTTAAAATATGCGGTGCTGTACGGCGCCGATGCAGTCTACTGCGCCCTGCCGGAGTTCGGTATGCGCGCCGCGCCCGTCAACCTGACGGTGGACGAGCTGCGCGAGGGCTGCATTTTCGCCCATGCCCGCGGCAAAAAGGTCTACCTGACGCTGAACACCCTGCCCACCAACGGGGAACTCCAAAAGCTGCCCGAATATATCGAGGCTGCCGCCGAGGCGGGTGTGGATGCCTTTATCATTGCCGACTTGGGCGTTCTGCGCCTTGCCAAAAAGTACGCCCCGCAGGTGGAACGCCATGTTTCCACCCAGGCGGGCATCACCAACTACGAGGCGGCGACCGTGGCGTATGAGCTGGGGGCCAAGCGCGTGGTGCTGGCAAGAGAACTTCCCCTGACCGAGATCGCCCTGATCCGCGACAACTGCCCCAAGGAGCTGGATCTCGAAGCCTTTGTCCATGGCGCTATGTGCATGAGCGTGTCGGGACGGTGCCTGCTTTCCAGCTATATGACGGGGCGCAGCGGCAACCGCGGCGAGTGCGCCCAGCCCTGCCGCTGGAAGTATAATCTGGTCGAGGAACATCGCCCCGGCCAGTACATGGAAATCGGAGAAAACGAAAACGGCAGCTATATCCTGAACGCCAACGACCTGTGCACCGCGCCGTTTCTTGACCTGATTTGCAAGGCGGGCATCGACTCGCTGAAAATCGAGGGACGCGCCAAGACGTTCTACTATGTGGCGTCGGTTACAAGTGCCTACCGCCGCGCGCTGGATACCTACCTCAAGGCCCCGTGGCAGGACGACTTCACGCTGCCCGATTCGGTCATTGAGGAACTGAACCGTACCAGCCACCGCCACTACTCGCCGGGTTCTACTTCGGCAAGGAGCAGGCGCAGCAGACCCCCAGCCACACCTATGTGCGCAGCTGGGATTTTATCGGCACGGTGGAATCCTGGCAGGACGGCATCGCCCACTGCACCCAGCGCGGCAAATTCTCGGTGGGGGATACCCTGGAGGTTTTGCAGCCCGACGGCAGTGTGGTCACACTGAACCCCGCCTGGATCGAAAACGCCGACGGGCAGCGTGTGGACGCCACGCCCCACCCGATGATGCAGTACACCATCCCCTGCGAGACCCCGCTGCAGCCGTACAGCCTGCTGCGTATGCAAAAAACCGAAGCCTAAACAAGAATCCCCCTCCCAACCGGGAGGGTGGTTCTGTCTATTTGTCCCAAAAGGTGTGTAGCGCTTTTTGCAGCGCCGCGCAGCTGTTCACGATCCCCAAATCCGCCCAGTGCGGGGGCATCAGGCGGCGGGTGTCTGGTGCGGCAAAGCGGTCATCGATCAAAAGCACCACGCCCTTGTCGTCGGGGGTGCGTATGACCCGCCCGGCGGCCTGCAGGACCTTATTCATACCGGGGAACCGATACGCATAGTCAAACCCCGCGCCGCGCGTTGTATCAAAATACTCCCGCAGTTGCTCCTGGCGCGGACCCACCTGCGGCAGGCCGGGGCCGATGACTGCCACGCCGATCAGTCGGTCACCGATCAGGTCGACCCCCTCGCCAAAGACACCGCCCATCACGGCAAAGCCCAGCAGGGTGCTGTCGGGGTGCGGGGCAAACTTTGCCAAAAACTCGGCGCGCTGCACCTCCTCCATGCCGGAGGTCTGGCACAGCGTGTCCGTGTCGGGGCAAAGCTGCACAAAGGCTTCAAAAACCTTTTGCATATAGCTGTAACTGGGGAAAAACGCCAGATAGTTGCCGGGCTTGGCGTTTACCATTTCGGCCAGCAGCTCGGCGATCTGTGTTATGCAGCCGTCGCGGTCCTTGTAGCGGGTGCTGATGTGGCTGGCGCACCACAGCCCCAAATTTTCCCGCGGAAAGGGGCTGCGCAGCGCCACCGCCTTAGCGTCGGGAATACCGCAAAGATCCTTATAGTATCCGGCGGGGGAGAGTGTTGCGCTGAACAGCACCGCCGCGCGGCCCTTGGCGAAGTCCTGCGCAAGAAAAGCACTGGGGTCCAAGCACAAAAGGGCGGCGCGTACCTCACTGCCGTGGGCAGAGGTCTGAAACACAAAGTGGTCGTCAAACGTGTCGGCGCAGCGCAGAAATCCGCGCACGTTAAAGTACAGCTGCAGCATCGTATCGTGTGCCTCATTCGGTTCGCGGTGCTCGTCCAGCCAAATTTCCAACGGGTCGCACAGCTTGGTCAGGGCGCGCACAACGGCATCGGGCAGTTCCTTGGCGAACACCGTGCGATGACTGCCCGCTTCTTCACAGGCGTGCCGCCATTCGATAAATTGCGTGTTTACCTTGTTCAGCGCGTTTTTCAGGCTGCTTTTGCCCTTGCCCAAGACCTTTTTGGCCTGCATAAACTCGCTTTTGCACAGCGCGGCGCTGTGCATATCGCGGGCGCGGCCGGGCAGGTTGTGCGCCTCGTCCAGCAAAAACAGGTAGTCGCCCCGCAGCTCAAAAAAGCGCTCCAGCCGCACCACGGGGTCAAACAGGTAGTTGTAATCCCCGATAATGACATCGCTCCAAAGGCTCAGATCCAGCCCTAACTCAAAGGGGCAGACACGGTGCTTTTTGGCGGCGGCGTGCAGCGCGTCGGCCGTCAGCTCCGGCGTGTCCAGGGTGTCCCACAGTGCGTCCTTAGCGCGGTCATAGTAGCCGTTGGCATAGGGGCAGGCTTCGGGGGTGCAGTCCCGATGGGGCAGCATACAGATTTTATCCTTGGCGGTCAGGCTGATGCTGTGCAGCGGCAAGTCGGGGTCGGCTTTGCGCAGAATATGCAGCGCATTCTCCGCCGCCAGGCGGGCCGTGCCGCGCGCCGTCAAGTAGAAAATCGGGCCGCCGTCGCCTACGGCTTTCAGCGCGGGGTACAAAACGCTCATCGTCTTGCCGATGCCTGTCGGGGCCTGGCACAAAAGCTGCCCGCCCTGTTGGCAGGTGGTGTACACGGCGTTCATCATGGCGCGCTGCCCCGGGCGATACTCGGAAAAGGGAAATTTCAGCACCTGCAGAGCAGCCCTGCTTTCCTCCCGTCGGAGCGCCGCCCGCTTGGCCCACGGCGCATAGCGCGTCAGCAGATCAGTGACGATATCCTGCAGCGCCGAAGCTGAATACTCGTGGGCAAAATCAAATTCCAGCTCCTCATCTACCTGGTAGTAGGTCAGCCGAACGCGCATACGCGGCAAATCGTTTTGCTGCGCGTAGATGGCGGCGTAGATCTGCGCCTGCGCCCAGTGTTCGGGGAACTGCTCACCGGTGATCAGATCGGGGGGCTGGGTGGTGGTTTTGATTTCGTGGATGGCGGCAGTGCCGTCTGTGTCGGTAAAAATACCGTCAGCGCGGCCTTCCAGCGTGTAGTCGATGCCGCTTACCGCATACTGTGCCCGCAGTGTGACCTCGGCTTTGTAGTCGGGGTGGCTTTTTACGGCTGCCTTTTGCAGCTTGCGGTGCAGGCGGGCACCCTCCAATGCACGGTCAAAGCCGGAAAATCGGCTGTCGATGCTGCCGGTGCGCAGCAAAAACTCCACCAGCTGCCGGATGGGCAGATGGATGCTTGCCAAGGCGTTTCACCTCCGTTGTATTTGTACGTTATCCTACCCCAAACAGTTTCATGCACTGAGCGGCTGCGGCATCCACCTGTGCAAAGTCCACGGCGGTGCGGTAGTAGGTCTCCAGTTCATCGTGGCAGCTTTTTGCCTGCGCCATCAGGGCACAGGCCTGTTCCAGCAATTCGGCGGCGGCGCGCTCGTTGAAACGCAGCCGTGCCCGGCAGGCGGAAAGGTTCTCCCTGTCCACAAAAC